>NZ_JANSIY010000018.1:28705-30652 GCF_047462295.1 Synechococcus sp. H60.3
CTGCAATCCGGATCCCTTGCATACTGTTGCTATCTTGGTAGCCTTTACCCGCGTACGGCTATGTCTGCTCCTTCCCCACTGTTGCTCAAACTTGCCCTGCGTCTGCTTGGCTCTCTGAAGATCCCGGTGGATCGGCGCAGGATCCGCGAGCGTGGCTTTGTTCTACCGGTCGCCATCTTGATTGTGCTGGTGTTGAGCTTGGTAACGGTGGGCCTGCTCACCCGCTCCACCCAGCGCAACATCCAAACCCAGGTGGAACGGGCGGGGCAGACGGTTAGCCGACAACTAAACGCCGCCATCGACCGGGCGCGGGCCAAGATTGACTACTTGGTGCGGGATCCCCGCCTGCCCGCCGGCGCCCCCACCGATGCCCAACTTGCCGCGGCCTTGATTAACGACGGGGCGGGAGGGCTGCTCCCGCGGGATGAGAACGAGCCCTACATCCTCCCCGATGAAACCCAGTTCATAATTAGAACCGAAATTGAGGTGGAGGATCCCAACAACCCCGGGCAAACCCTGCCTGTACCGGTACGGGCGCCGGCCTGGTGGTTTTTGGTGGACACCGACAACAACGGCGTCAACGACTCTGTAACTGCCTACACTATTCTCAACACCCGTCGGGCTGCTGGCGCTGGCTTTGAGGATAGCCGGCTAACGGATACGGAGCGGGCGCGGCGCCTGATGATCCGCAGTGGCCCTCTGCAGGGGTCGGCTCTGGGCGCTTGTACCGACAACCCCGCCGAGCAGACCGCCAACCCCAACGTGGGAGACTGGTTCCAGGTGGGATCGGCGCTGTACAAGCCTTTCCAGGTCTTTGCCGTCACCTTGCCCATTCAGGGCGCCGACTCCACCACCCGCGCCATCTCGGCTTTGCAGTTCCAGCAGGATCGGCGGCGGGATCTCCTCAACAAGTGGGGGGCCTTCAGCCGCGGTGACCTGGAGTTCTTCTTCACTCCCCCCTACAACTGGAACGGCGCCATCTACGCCGGCGGCAGCCTTTTCTTCCGCTATCGCTCCACCAACTCGTTCCAGGCTTTCACCATCAGCTCGGAGCAATCCTGCTTCTACATGCCTGTAGATAACTCGGAGATTACTGCCTTCGGAGAGCTGGTGGCAGGGGCTATTGGCTACGCTGGCCAGGAGGTGAGCGATAGCCTGGTTTTCGATGTGCACTCCGGCGAGCAAGACGTAGCACCGAGGGTGTCGGTCAGTCTAAACAACCTGAACTTTGACTCGGTGCAAAACGGGGTGGAGCCGGAGAGTGTGGCCCTGGATCCGCTGGAGCTCCACCTTTTCGGCCGCATACGCACCCGGGGATCCTATGCCTCAAATGCAGAATGGGCGAAGTCTCTCCTCAACGCCAAAAAGGATCCCAACCCCGGACGGATCAAGGCCGGCGGTTTTCAGGCCGGTTCCGACCAGGTCTGCCCGCCCTACGTGGACGATGTCTATCGGGCCGACAACCGCTTTGGGCCCAAGGCCAGCTACGAGCGTCCACCCGTGACGCCTGACCCGCAGAAGGGCTGCAACGTGCCCACCTTTGCCGAAAAGTTCAACGCCAGGGCAGGTGACACAATCCCGTCTGAGGCCAAAAATGAGCTGGGCGAATCCCTCACCGAAGACAACCCACCCCCAGGCGCGCTTGCCGAGGTGGGGCTGGATGGCTACTGGGAGCGGCGGGCCCGCGTGGAGGGCCTGCGGGTGATCGTGGGGCAGCGCCTGGAGCTGACCCGCACCGACTCTTTGCCCTTGCCACTGGTGCCTGATGGTAATCCCAATGATCCTGATCCCACCAAGCTACAGGCCATTTTCATCAGCAACGAGGCGCGGCAGCGCCTAACCCTGCGGGATAACCCGGCGGCGGTGCAGGCCACGGCGGTTTACCACTACAGCTACGAAGATGGGCGCTTCCCCATCGCCTGCCTGGCCACGGTGGCCCACCCCGGC
>NZ_JANSIY010000019.1:0-5165 GCF_047462295.1 Synechococcus sp. H60.3
AAGCCAAGATGTGGATGGCCTCGCCGGAGTTGGGAAAGCGTTTCAGGAGGGCTTCGGCCAGAGCCACTGCCGTGGGCAGCTTGCGCTCGCGCCAGGCGGCCTTAACGCGGGCAATTCCTGCCTCAAGGGAGTCCCGAGCCGGTGGTTCTGCTGAGGTGGAGTCCAATCCAGTGGTGCGCACAACCACCCGCCTTTCTCCTTTCCCAGGACTGGGCGGGGATTGTCGTTGGGCGTCGTAGCGCCGCCGCTCTTCAGGGTTGCTCAGCACTTGGTAGGCCCGATAGATCTGCTCAAATCGTTCTCGGGATCCCTCTCCTGCCACATCGGGGTGAAACTGCCGTGCCAACCGGCGAAAGGCTCGCTTGATATCTTCGCTGTCTGCTTGGGGAGACAGGTTCAGAATCGCGTAGTAGTCCATGAGCGGTGGCAGAAGGAAGGGAATTGAGAGTTGCAGAACCTGGGCCAAAAGTCAGCTCCGACCTCTGACTCTGCCGCTGATCATGGCATGTCAACCCGGGCTGAACCAAGGGATCCTCTCAGCGCTAATGCAATTGAGATGCAAGCTTGTCGAGAATGGTTCTCATGGTCAAGGCTTGATGCTGCATTGACCCTGCTGGCTGAGCACCAAGAGGCCTCTTGCGGGCAGCTACTTCAGAGGCAGGGATCCAGTGCTAGACTTTGCCCAAGCTGTAAAGCCTAGACTTTGCCTATTCCTAACTCTCCCTGAAGAACTTTAAGCCCTATTTCCCAGTAACTATGAGCGAAGCCCTGCACCGCGCCTTGGCCAATCAAGATCTGCAACAATTGCTGGCTTACTTGCAGCAAGGGGCAGATGTGAATGCTCCCGATTGGCAGGGGGTTACCCCGCTTCACAAAGCAATACTCATCGGCAATCTGGAGTTGTTGGACTTGCTTTTGGCTTATGGCGCTTCTGTCCACTCGGTGGATTCCAGCGGGGCTACACCCCTCCATTTGGCTGCAGCCAGCGGCCAGGTGGAAGTGGTGGAGCGGCTTCTCCAGGCAGGCAGCGAGATCGATCTGCCAGATCGCTATGGATACACTCCTCTCCATCGGGCTGCCCTAGCCGATCAGGCAGAAGTTATCAGTCTGCTGATCCAAAAAGGGGCAAACGCCTGTGGCGTTCTCCACTGGGCTACGGCTACGGGTAGGAAAAGCGTTCTAGCTCGCCTACTCTCCAAGGGGGCACCGGTGGATGCCGTTGATGAGACGGGGCGAACTCCTCTGCACGAGGCGGCCACACAAGGACACTTGGGCATCGCTCGCTTTCTCATTTTGTACGGGGCTGATGTCAACGCGCGCAACCGCTTCGGGGCAACACCCATGCACTGGGCTGCCTGGGAAGGGCATGTCCCAATCCTAGAACTTTTGCTGCAGCATGGGGCCGAATTAAACCCCCGGAATCAGGAGGGGCACACACCTTTAGCCTATGCGCAAAAGCGGCAGCACAAGCTAGCTGCCCAATGGCTGCAAGACCGAGGCGCAACCCTTTAGTTTGGCTTAAAGCTCAAGCGAGATCCTAAGTCACGCCAAACAAAAACAAGAATCTGAAAGGGTAGTTGAGGGTGTAAAAGCTATAGTCACTTTCAAAAGTGATCCCTAGCTTCCCTCTGGGATACGGGCCATGGGTGAGGGGTGGAAAAAGGGTCTAGGGGTAAGAGCAAGGAACACCTTAGATTGTATCTCCATTCGTAAGGGATCCCTACTTCTTGGGAGACAAGAGATAGAGACAGAAAAGGAGAGAGGATGTTAGGTTTCCTCTCTCCGATCTCTTCGTCGCGGTTAGCGTTAACGCCATCTAAATTCTAATCGATAAGTCGCACCTGATTCAATCCTTTTCTCCAAATTTTAATCTTCTTTCAGAATCATTTTTTAGAGAACAAAACAAGGACGGAACAGCTAGCTTGTTCCGAAAACATCCGTTTATCTCCTTAGAAGATTTATAGCCATTCCAAATAACTCAAGATACTTCCCCAGCGCTTCACGCCGCTTCCGCTTGCTAGCCCGCCGACGCAAGCGCAATCACCCTCGACTGCTACCTCCTCCTTCAACACGGTGTTGGCGGAAAACCTCCCTCCCCTGTTAATTGATGTTTAGTCTCATTAGATTAAAACCTCAACTTTGAGGGGAAAGGAGGAAAAGGGATCCCTGCCAAACGCAGGATGGCCAGTTCCGCCGGCGCGGGATCCCCGCTCTATCCAAGACAAGAGAGGAAGACTGATGGATTTGACTCCACCACTCACCTGAGTGACAGGATAGCACTATTGAGATCAAGTTGCAATATACCCCCGGAGCATACGGGGCACTCTTTGATAGAGACTTGCATCAAACTGAGTGAGTCTGGTAGAGTACTTGGCTAAAGTAGTTGGAAAAAATTTGCAGCTAGGTCTTTGCAGGTCACGGAGTGATGAGCATGACATGGCAACAGGTGCAGTCGGGAGTGTGGTGTCGGCAGTTGGGGCAACTGGCGCCCCAGTGGTGGCTGGGGTGGAGTCCTAGGCAGGGCTTCCTGCTCTACCGCCAAGAGTCCCTGCCTTCTCTCTCTGCTTTGCGGATGCGCTACCAAGAGCAGGATGGCTGGCTGGATGTGTTTTTCGGAGAAGCCGAGCAGCATCCCCAGCAGCGGCACAGCCTCTTAGACGCAACGGCGCGGGTGGCTTTGCACTACTTGCCGGAAGATCTAGCTCAGATTCGCTCCCTGAAGTGTCCTCACGAGCGCATTCCTCTGGAGCTTTGGCAGCGGCTAACCCAGCAACGGAGTTAAGGTCTACCAGAATCCTTCAAAAAACTATTAAAACCTTTACGGCATTTAAATCCAATCGAAGTCACTTTGCCCCTGGGGATCTGCGCCGCCGAGGCGACCGGGAAGACGGAAATTCTCTTCCCTTCCAGCTTTTCTTGCTCTGGGGGAAGCGATAGTCCCCCTGCTATTTTTCTCTCCGCCTGGCCAGGCTTAAGCTGGGAAGGGAAGTGCAGCGGCTGAAGCCATGACCGTTTCTGAGCATCAACCCAAGCAACGCTTTGAACAGCAAGCCGGTGGGCTGACTTCTCGCCGCCTTTTGAAGGGATCCATCATCGGCGCCGGTCAGGTGGGCATGGCCTGCGCCTACGCGATGGTGATCCAGAACACCCTCGATGAGCTGGTTCTTCACGACATCGACCGGGCCAAGCTGGAAGGGGAAGTGATGGATCTGGTGCATGGGATCCCTTTTGTGGAGCCGACGCGGATCTGGGCGGGAGAGCTGGCCGATTGCGCCGGCTCAGACGTCGTGATTGTGACGGCGGGAGCCAAGCAGCGGCCTGGAGAAACCCGCTTGGATTTGGTTCACCGCAACGTTGAGATTTTCAAAAGCCTGATCCCGGCCTTGATGGAGCATTGCCCCAGCGCCATTTTCCTGGTGGTGAGCAACCCCGTCGATATCATGACCTATGTTTCCCTGAAGTTATCGGGGCTGCCGGCGGGGCAGGTGTTGGGGTCGGGCACGGTGTTGGATACGGCCCGCTTTCGCTATCTTTTGGCCCAGCGGCTGGGGGTGGATCCGCGCAGCCTGCACGCCTACATCATCGGCGAACATGGGGATAGCGAGGTGGCCGTCTGGAGCAAGGTGAACATTGCCGGCACGCCGATTGGCGAGCTCTCGCCGGAGTGGGATCCCGCCCATTTGGGCGACATCTTCGAGCAGGTGCGCAATGCCGCCTATGAGATCATCCGCCGCAAAGGGGCCACCAGCTATGCCATTGGTCTGGGGGTGACGCAAATTGTCCAGGCCCTGGTACGGGATCAGCGGCGCGTTTTAACCGTGAGCAGCCTCACCCAGGGGGAGTATGGTCTGCCGGAGGTCTGCCTTAGTTTGCCGAGAGTGGTCGGTCGGCAAGGGGTGGAGCGCACGCTGGTCATGTCCCTCACCGAGAGCGAGCAACAGCAATTGCACCGCTCGGCCCACATCTTGCGGCAAGTCATTGACAGCATTCAGTGGTAGCTTAGATTCTCTTTGCTTTTGATCCAGGCTGTGGGAGGCGGCGTTGGGTTCGCTATGGCTGGAACCGGCAGCAGAAGGTGGTCTGGGGAAGCAGAGGGGCAACGGGCGCAGCAAGCCCAACCTGAGAAAGGCTGCCTTGCACCGCCTTGGGCAGGGATCCCGCTGCAGAAGGGTCTCGGCCAGCGGCTGCGGCAACATGTCAACCCTCTGCAGGCGCAATACCAGCAGCCTGCTTCTCCACCCCACTGGGAACGGGTGTACCGGCGGCTGGGGCAACCCTTTCACTTGGATATCGGCAGCGGGAGCGGACGCTTTCTGCTGCGCCTGGCCCAGGAACAGCCGGATTGGAACTTTTTGGGCGTGGAGATTCGGCAGCCGCTGGTGGAGCGGGCCAATGCTTGGCGGGACGAGCTGGGGCTAGATAACGTCCATTTCCTCTTTGCCAACATCAACGTCTCCCTGCGCCATCTATTTGCCCCTGGAGATCTCAGCCGGGTTACCATCCAATTTCCGGATCCCTGGTTCAAAAAGCGCCATCACAAACGGCGGATCGTCCAGCCCCAACTGGTGGCGGATCTGGCCCTGCTGCTGCAACCGGGCAGCCCTGTTTTTTTGCAGTCGGACGTGCAGGAAATTGCCGAGGAGATGGTTGCTCGTTTCCTAGAGCATCCGCAGTTTTGGGATCCCTGCCAGGGGCCCATCGATGACAACCCCTTTGGTATTCCTACCGAGCGGGAGTGGCAGTGCCTGCAGTTGGGGCTGCCCATCTACCGGTATTGGCTAGAGCGCCGCTGACCCCTCCGGCTAAAGCCAATAGAAGCTAGGATATAACCCGCTGGAGTTGCCTCTGTTGCTGCCATGTCTCCCTCTGAAGCCACGGCCTCTGTCGATCCCTTTTCCGCTTGGCTTTCTGTTCGCCGTGGGATCCTCAACCTGCTGAGCCTATTGGCCCTTTTGATTGTCGGGCTTTCACTTTCCAGCAGTTGGTTTCAGCCGCCGCCCCAAACGCAGTTGGATCTGTTGCAAACCAATCTCGCCCTGCAGGCTGCCCGCACCTTAGATGATCCCCGCTATCAGGATCTGGCGCAGGCTCTGCTAGGGCGGAACGTTTTCGAGCTGGCCAACAATCGCTACCGGCAGGTGGCCGACAACTACGCCGAACGCCTG
>NZ_JANSIY010000019.1:5265-18445 GCF_047462295.1 Synechococcus sp. H60.3
AGTGGATCCCGTCCTGCTGGCCTCTGCCCAGGATCTGCAGGCAGAGCTAGACAGCCTGCGGCTACGCCTGGGCTTGCTCTACGCTTACCAGAAGGATCTGGAGGCGGCCCAGCAGCAGTGGCAGCAGATAGTCGATCCAGAACGTCCCTTGGAGCTGGAATCCGGCCAGAAGGGGGTGGCACAGGTTTTACAAGGGCTGTGGGGAACGCCACGGCGCATTCTGCCCGAGGCTGAGGTGCAGATCCGCAACCACCTAGACGGCTGGTTTGAGGCAGTGGCCTTGCAACAGCTCTACCGGCTGCAACAGCGCAGCGACAGCCTCAATGCCCTCAACCAGGAGCAGGAAAAATTGGCCTTGGCAGCCCTGTTTCGGCTGACGGTGGTGGGCGGGATCCCCGTGCTGGGGGCGCTGCTGGGGCTAATCCTCCTGTTGGGTTGGCTGGGCTGGAGCTTCTGGCGCCAACGTCCTCTTGTGGGCCCACCGTGGGAGGTGCCTTGGCCGGGGATCGGGGCGCAGGCGGTGTTGACCGGCTGGTTTTTGGGGTTTATTCTCCTCAATGCGCTGGTGCCCCGCCTTTACACGGTCCTGCTGGGTTTGGGGGCACAACGGCTCAGCCCTTGGCATCAGGCGGTGACCCTGTTTCTCACCTACAACGCCGGCGCTCTGCTGGGGGCAGCCCTGTTGTACCGGCTTCTCCGGCTCTATCCCGGTTGGCAGAAGGCGTTGCAGGTGCGGCTGTGGGGCCCTTGGCCGCTTTGGGGCCTATGCGGCTACTGGGTGGCCCTACCTTTGGTGGTGCTGGCAGCGGCGCTGTCGCAGTTGCTGCTGCCCCAAGCAGGGGGTGGGAACCCCATCTTGCCGCTGCTGCTGGACAGCCACGGCTGGGGGGCGCGCTTGCTGTTTTTGGCCGTGGTGTCTGTCTGTGCCCCCGTTTTTGAGGAGGTGCTGTTCCGGGGCTTTTGGCTGCCTACGCTGAGCCGCTACTTGCCGATGGGGGCAGCCATCTTGCTCAGTGCCTTCACTTTTGCCCTTGCCCACCTCAACCTTTCCGATCTGCTGCCGCTGACCATGCTAGGGGTGGTGCTGGGGGTGGTGTACAGCCACAGCCGCAACCTGTTGGCCCCCATCCTGCTGCACAGCCTCTGGAATACGGGATCCCTGGTCACGCTACTGGTACTGGGGGACGCTTCCTGAGCGGAGTTGGGCCTACTTTTTCTTGCCGAAGAGGCGGCTCCAGAAGCCGCTGTTGTCTTCTTTGCGCGGCGGTGGCACGATTTTCTGGGCCTGGGAGGTCTGGCGGCTGGCCGAGGGGACAGGAACCGGCTGCTGGGTGGTGACCTGCTGCAACCAGCGGCGCACCTCCGCCATCAACTCGGCGTTGCCCGGCTCAAGGCGGCTGGCCTGCAGGAAGTCGGCTTTGGCCATACCAGCGTTGCCCTGCTTGAGGTGGGCGATACCCCGGTGCAGATAGTAGCGGGCCACGTTGGGCTGGGCGCTGATGGCAAAGTTCAAGTACTGAATGGCAACCCGGTACTGCTTGCGCTCGATCATGTCCAGCGCCTGCAGGAAGCGAGTCTCAGCGGGGCTGAGTTGCGGAGTTGGGGGCGGGGTGGGCGGGGCAGTAGGAGACGGAACGGGGGAGCCGGTCGGGATCCCACCCAAGGTGGTGCGGCTGGGGGAAGGGGTTGGGATCCCAGTCAGGGTGGTGGTTCTGGCGGCAGGAGTCGGGATTCCCTTGTAGCCGGCCTTGAGCAGTAAATAGGCCAGGTTCAGCTCGCTCAGTTGCTCGGTTTTCTCCAGCAGCGTGGTCATAGAGCTGTATTGCTCTTTGGCCAGCTTCTCCACTCGCCGGACGTATTCTTCCTGCCAATCGGCACACTCGGCCAGGCCTTTGACGGCTTCTCCAGTGGGCCATAGATCAGGAGGGGGCGACTCCAGCAGGCGTTGAACGCGCAGCTTGAGCACAGTCTCGTATTCTGACCGTTCCCGCTCCTTGGCCAGCACCTCGTTGGCTGGGCTGACCAGCTTGGCAAAGAGGACGTTGGCCCGCTCTGCCCCTTCCGGATCCCCGACAAACCGATCCGGGTGCAGGGCCTTGGCCGCCTGCAGGTAGCCGCGCCGGATCCCTTTGGAGTCGGCGGTGAGGGGTACGCCCAAGATGGCGAAATGGTCCGTCTCGTAGCGGGCTAGTCCTCGGCTGAGGCGGGGGACATCAGAGTTGGATCCCATAGTTGCCACTTCTCCAAGATGCGTTGCAAAGTTCCGTTCTCGGTCAGGATTGCGATTGCCCCATCCACGGCTTCCTTCAGGGAAGGATGCTGCGAGGATACCACGCCCACCAGAGGAATCGGGAACAGAGGCGGCCCCGCCAGGCGCAGCCGGGATCCCGCCTGGCGCAGGCTCAGGGCGGCAACAGGCTGATCGACAAGTACGGCATCCAACTGGCCGGCCTGGAGCTGAGCAAACAGGCGCTCCGGGTTGCTGGTGGCAAAAAGACGAATGGCGTTGCCCCGCCTCTCGTTGTACGCCTCCAACAGAGCTGCTCCCGTACTGTTCACTACAATGCCCACTTTGCGGCCAAATAATTGCGACAGCGCCTCAATGGGAGTTTCCCCTGGCCCCGGATCCCGTACCACCAAGCGCTGCGGGCTGAGGTAGTAGGGCCGGGTGGCGAGAAATTGCTGCGGATCCAAGCCCAAAGCTTCCCGTGCCCCCCAAATGAGATCCACCTCATCCGCTTGCAAAGCCGCCAACTGCTGACTCCAAGCCACGTAGACGGGCTCCACCTGCACCTGCAGCGTCTGGGCAAGCGCCTCCAGGATCTCCCACTCGAAGCCGGCGTAGGTTTGCCGCTCTAGGTCGGTGTAGAGGTAAGCCGGGCCCAGGCTGGGATCCAGGCCAACCCGGATGCGCCTCCGCGCCTGAATTTCGGCCCAACGGGAATCGGGGGGCTGGGCTCGCTCGACTGCAGGGACGGCTGGGGCTAGCTTTGGGGCAGGCTGAGGGTAGGCCGGGATCCCCAAGAGAAGCGCCAGGCCAAATCCTGCCGCCCAACAACAACGCCGGAGTGTTTTCCCGGCCAAGCTATCTCTCTGACCTTGGGAAGGAGCCATAAGGGCCTGTGCGTAAAGCTTACCCAATTTTTGCCTGAACTTTACCTCATCTTTATCTTTGGCCGTTTCGCTCTCGAGGCCGCCGCATGGGGAAGGAGACCGGCAGGGGGCTGACCTGGGCCAGTTCTTCCTGAAGAGCAGCGTGTAACCAGCCGTTGCTGGCCAGCAGGCGGCCACTGTACACATCCACCGGGCTGCCATCGTAGGCAGTGACCTTGCCGCCGGCCTCTCGCACCAAGACAATCCCGGCGGCAATGTCCCAGGGGGAGAGACCTCGCTCCCAATAGCCATCCAACTGGCCAGTGGCCACGTAGGCTAAGTCCAGGGCAGCCGATCCGCCCCGGCGCACTCCCTGGGTGAGGTGGGTGAAGTGGCAGAACTCAGCGTAGTTGTTGTCCGGGGTTTCGCGCCGGTCATAGGCAAAGCCGGTTACCAAGAGGCTGCGGGAGAGTTCGGTAGTAGAGGAGACGCGGATGGGCTGGCGGTTGCGGGTGGCTCCCATCCCCTGCACAGCGCGAAAGAGATCCCCGCGAAAGATGTCGCAGACCACTCCTAGCACCGGCTCCCGCCCCTCCAGCAGACCAATAGAGACGGCAGCAAAGGGATAGCCGTGGGCAAAGTTGGTGGTGCCATCAAGGGGATCGATCATCCAGGCGTAGGTGCCCTGTGGGGATCCCTGCTGGCCGGATTCTTCCGTCAAGATCCCGTCTTCGGGGAAGTGCCGCCTCAAGATTTTTATGATCAGCTCCTCGGAAGCGCGATCCGCTGCCGTCACCAAGTCGCCCGGACGTTTCTCCTCAATGGCAAGGTTGCCCCCCACGTAACTGCGCAGCAAAGCCCCTGCCTCCAGGGCTGCCTCTGTGGCCACATCCAACCGACGCAACAGGGCCTCCGTCACACCCACACCTCAAGGCTACAAACCTGCTACCCAGAATAGCCCGCCCGCGGCCAAGGCTGTGGCTCCCAAGGGATCCCTGACAACAGGAGCAGGCCCAACCTGAGCTCCCATTTTTGGAGAAATGGAGTATCTCCAAAACCGCCTGTGGTGTATAGTAGGGTACATCAAGGCTTGTGGGTTTTCCGACAGCCTGCCGAGGCCGAGTTTTTTGGAAAGGGTAGGGTTTTGAGGAACTCTAAGGTTTAAGGGCTTAGACTTGAAGAGCTAGGCTGCCGGGCATACGGTTGAGCGTCGAGGAGGAAACGCTGTTGCCACAGAGCTACGACGACTTTTTGACCTCCATCACAGAGGTGAGCGAGGGGAGTTCTCTTTCCAGCCAGGGCTTTGACCTGCCGTTGGATCTGTTCGACCAAGTCCCTGAGCAGCCGTTGTCTCACCCGGAGTTTACCCTGTCCGTCTGCCATCCTGTGCGGCCCTGCAGCTACATCCTGCGGGAAAGCATTTACACGGTTGGCCGGGATCCCTCCAATGCCATCCAGATCGTCAACCGCTTCGTCTCCCGCCGCCACGCCTATTTGGTGCGAGTGCCCACCAAGTCCAATCGCACAGGGTTTACGTATTGTCTAGTCGACGGCAACCGCAAGGGGCAGTCCAGCACCAACGGGGTGTTCGTCAACGGTACGCGGGTAGCTACCCACTACTTGAGGAGTGGCGATGTTATCTACTTTGGGCCGGAGATCCGCGCCTACTTCTTCGAGGTGGCCCGCATTCCCCATCTGCCCAACCCTTTTGAGGTCAACTCTGATCTCAGCAAAGGATCCCAGCAGGGATCCAACTCCGTTCTCGACAATCCAGGAGGTCGCCGTAGCCCGTTGACAGATCCAAAGCTGCATCGTTAGATTAGTTAAGCCAGTTAATCACCGTGAATTGGGGCATCGCCAAGCGGTAAGGCAGCGGGTTTTGGTCCCGCCATTCGGTGGTTCGAATCCATCTGCCCCAGTCTTAAGTTGCGCCGAGCCTGCCCGCGAAACGAGAGAGGGTTTTCTGGCCTGACCTCCTTCCCAGGGCTGGGAAGTGGTGGGCCGGCGGAGGGTTGTGCTTTTTGTGTCGGCTGGGCAGCGGCTTTAGCTGCGGGAGAGGTATCCACCGACCCGGCGTGGCCGGCTTAGGGGAGAAGGTGGACAACCGGCAAGCGAGGGAAAGGGATCCAGATGAGCGGTGCCTGCCGATCCTTAATGGTGGTGGGGACTTCTTCCCACGTAGGCAAAACCCTTTTGGTAGCTGCCCTCTGTCGCCTCCTGAAAAAGGCGGGGAAGAAGGTTGCCCCTTTCAAGGCCCAGAACATGTCCCTCAACGCCTACGTTACCCCGGAGGGCAAAGAGATTGCCTATGCGCAGGCTCTGCAAGCTTGGGCCGCCGGGATCCCGCCCGCGGTGGAGATGAATCCGATTTTGCTCAAGCCCCAGGGCAACCTGACTTCCCAGATCGTCTTGAACGGCGTGGCAGTAGATACCTGTCGCGCCAGGGAGTACTACGAGCGCTGGTTTGCGCCGGCCTGGGAGGCGGTGAAAACAGCCCTGGCCCGTTTGCAACAGCAGTACGAGTGGATTATCTGCGAGGGGGCAGGCAGCCCGGCAGAGGTCAACCTCAAACACCGGGATCTGGCCAACATGCGGGTTGCCCTCCATCTGGGATCCCCCACTTGGCTGGTGGCCGACATCGACCGGGGCGGGGCGCTGGCCCACGTGGTGGGCACGCTGCAATTGCTGGAGCCGGCAGAGCGGGCCCTGATCCGCGGTATTGTCATCAACAAGTTTCGCGGCGCGCGGGAGCTGTTGCAGCCTGGCCTGGATTGGCTGGAGAGCTATACCGGGATCCCGGTGGTGGGGGTTCTGCCCTGGCTGGATTGGGTGCTGCCGCAAGAGGATTCAATGGGCCTTGAGGCCGGCCCGCAACTCTGGGAAGATCGCCGCCCCCGGCGCCAAGCTTTGGGGAAAGACTGTTTGGAGATCGCGGTGGTTCGCCTGCCCCAGGTGGCCAATTTCTCCGATTTCGACCCCTTGCTGGCGGAGCCTAGCGTCCATCTGCGCTGGGTTCACCCCGGCCAAAGCCTGGGATCCGCGGATGTGGTCATCCTACCCGGCAGCAAGACTACCCTCAAGGATCTGCTTGTGCTGCGTCAGAGCGGCTTGGCTGACCAACTGCGCCACTATTGCGGCCACATTGTTGGCATCTGCGGCGGGCTGCAGATGTTGGGGCAAACCATCGCCGATCCCGCCGGCCTAGAGGGAGTTGCCGGCACCTACCCCGGGCTGGGCTTCCTACCGCTGACTACCGTCTTGCAACCCACCAAGGTTACCCAGCAGGTGCAGACACAAATCTGCTGGCCCACCCCTGCCCCCGTCCAGGGGTATGAAATTCATCAGGGATCCACCCAGGCCGATTCCTCTGGCTGCCTGCCAATCTTCGAGCAAGAAGGCCTGGGTTGGCGGGATCCCACCGGCCGAGTCTGGGGCAGCTATCTCCACGGCCTCTTCGACAACCACCGCTGGCGGCGCCACTGGCTCAACTGGCTGCGCCGACAAAAAGGCTGGGATCCCTTGCCGGAGTTGGACGGCCACTACGCCCAGCAACGGGAAGAACTGCTGGATCGTCTGGCAGAGGCCTGGCGGCCTCATCTGGATTTGCAGCACCTCCTGGAATAGGCCGGGGAATTGCCAAGGTCTGCAAGAATGTATTCTGGACGGAAACTGCCTTCTCCTCTGGCCTATGCGGCTTCTGGTTACAGGCGGCGCGGGCTATATCGGCAGCCACACCTGCAAAGCCCTGGCAGCCCACGGCCACCTGCCCATTGTCTATGACAACCTGGTTTACGGTCACCCCTGGGCTGTTCGCTGGGGGCCTTTGGCAATTGGCGACATTGCCGATCGGGAGCGGCTGGATCAGGTTATCCGCCAGTACCGCCCTGAAGGGGTGATTCACTTTGCCGCCTACGCCTACGTGGGCGAGTCGGTCAAGGATCCGGGCAAATACTACCGCAACAACGTGGCCGGATCCCTAACTCTACTAGAGGCCATGCGGGATCACGGGATCCCCTACCTGGTGTTCTCCAGCACCTGCGCCACCTACGGCGTGCCGGAGCAGATCCCCATCCCGGAAACCCACCCCCAGCGCCCCATCAACCCCTACGGACAGAGCAAACTCCTGGTGGAGCAGATGCTGCGGGACTTCCAGGCCGCCCACGGGATCCGGTTTATCAGCCTGCGCTACTTCAACGCCGCCGGCGCCGATCCCGACGGAGAAATCGGCGAAGCCCATGACCCCGAAACCCACCTCATCCCCTTGGTGCTGGAAGTCGCCGCTGGCCAACGCCCCCACATCACCGTTTTTGGCGATGACTACAACACCCCTGATGGTACCTGTATCCGCGACTACATCCATGTCGCCGACCTGGCGCAGGCTCATGTGTTGGCCTTAGAAGCGCTGGCGTCTGGCCGGCCTGTGCAGGCAGCCTACAACCTGGGCAATGGCCAGGGCTTCTCCGTCCAGGAGGTGATCGCCACGGCAGCAGCGGTAACCGGAAGACAGATCCCGGCGCAAATTGGGGCCCGCCGACCGGGGGATCCCCCCTGCCTGGTGGGCGATGCCGCGGCCATCCAGCGGGATCTCAACTGGCAGCCCCGCTATGCCGACTTGGCCGAGATCGTGCAGACAGCTTGGCGCTGGCACCAAAAGCGGCCCTATTTTGCCAAGGCCACACCTCTGCTCCGGGGGGCCTGACCCAACTGGGATGGCGATCCGAGGATCCAGCAGTACGATCAGGGGAGATCGCCCCCTGCCCATTTCCCGGCTTCCCATGGACAGCCAGATCGCCCCAAACACCCTTGTGGTTGTCATGACCACGGTGGGATCCGAGGCCGACGCCCATCGTTTGGCCCACACTCTAGTGGCCGAGCGCTACGTGGCCTGTGCCCAGGTGCTGCCACCGATAACCTCCTACTACCGCTGGCAGGGATCCCTGCAGAGGGAAGCCGAATTTTTGCTGTTGCTCAAATTGCCCTCTACTGCTTATCCCCGCCTGGAGCAGCGGCTGCGGGAGCTCCACCCCTACCAAGAGCCGGAGATCCTGGCTATCCCAGCTAGCCACGTCAGTACAACCTATTTGGCTTGGGCCCGAGAGCAGGTAGGGTAAGGAAAAGCAGTACCCCCCTTGAACCATGATCGCCCTCTATCCCGGCAGCTTTGACCCGATCACCCTTGGGCACCTCGATATCATCGAGCGGGCCAGCCGCCTATTTTCCAAGGTGATCGTCGCCGTCTTGAAAAACCCCAACAAAACCCCTCTGTTCAGCCCGGAGCAGCGGCAGTCGCAGATTAGCCTCTCCACCGCCCACCTGAAAAACGTTGAAGTCGATACTTTTTCCGGCCTGACGGTGGCTTACGCCCGCCAACGGGGGGCAAAAGTTATCGTGCGCGGCTTGCGCGTCTTGTCCGACTTTGACGTGGAACTGCAGATGGCCCACACCAACAAGCTGCTGGCCCCCGAGCTGGAAACCCTCTTCCTCGCCACCGCCAGCGAACACAGCTTCGTCAGCAGCAGCCTGGTCAAGGAGGTGGCCAAGCTAGGCGGCCCCATCGATCACCTGGTGCCCCCACCGGTGGTTCAAGATCTGCGGGAGCGTTTTCCCTTAACTGGATGAAGGGATCCCTGCCTGCGAAAACAGGGCCTTCAGCTCTTGCAACGTCTTTCTCACCTTGGCCTGGGCCACCTCCACCTCCGGCTGGTCGTAGGCTTTGGCGGCAAAGTCCAGTTGCTCCAAGCCGCGGCCCATTTCTTTGGCCAGGCGCAGCATCTCTCGCTTTTGCTTGTCTGGCAGGGTGGATGCTAGGCCGTTCAAGGTCTTACGGGTCATGCCCATCGGCCCATGAATGTAGGAGCGGATCTCCAGCCAGTCCTCGGCGTCTACCAGGCTCTGCAGCCGCTCCACCTGTTGCTCCAGTTGTTGCAGCTCTCGGGGCAAGGCGGCAGCCGCCTGGACAGGAAGGGATCCCAGCCACAGCCCCAACGTCAGAATGGCAACCAGCAACACGCTTTGCCAACGACGCATCATTCTCTACCTCCCGCCTGCCTCCAACAGGCTCGATGTCTCAGTCATCACTTTCTCGGCAACCAATAGTGTACCTGTTGACTGCACCTTGGGCTCTTCGCCCTCCTGGGAGAGGACAGGAAATCGGTTAATCTAGTCTTGTAAAAGAATGTAAATGGTGCTCTGATGCAACGCATCATCCTCATGACCGGCAAGGGTGGGGTTGGCAAGACCTCCGTGGCAGCGGCAACCGGCTGGCGTTGTGCTGAGCTAGGCCTAAAGACCCTGGTTCTGAGCACTGATCCAGCCCACTCCTTAGCCGACAGTTTCGACCAGCCCTTGGGCCACGAGCCGGTGGAGGTCAAGCCCAACCTCTGGGGAGCAGAGCTGGACGCCCTGCAGGAGCTGGAGCTGAACTGGGGATCCGTCAAGACCTACATCACGCAGGTGCTGCAGGCCCGCGGGCTGGACGGCGTGCAGGCGCAGGAGCTGGCAGTGCTGCCGGGGATGGACGAGATCTTTGCCCTGGTGCGGGTTAACCGCCACTACGACGAGGGTAAGTTTGATGTGCTAATCATTGACTCAGCCCCCACCGGCACGGCCTTGCGCCTTTTGAGCCTGCCCGATGTTTCCGGGTGGTACATGCGCAAGTTTTACAAACCTCTGCAGGGGTTGGCGCGGGTCCTGCGCCCCATCGCCGAGCCCATTGTTAAAGGGCTAACAGGGATCCCCCTGCCGGATGACCAGGTGCTGGATGCCCCCTACGAGTTCTACCAAAAGATCGAGCGGCTGGAGCGCATCCTCACCGACAACCGCATCACTTCCGTGCGCCTGGTCACCAACCCAGAGAAGATGGTGATCAAGGAGTCGCTGCGGGCGCATGCCTACCTCAGCCTCTACGGCGTCGCTACCGACTTGGTGATCGCCAACCGTATTTTGCCGGAAGGGGTGGTGGATCCCTACTTTGCTGCCTGGAAAGCCGCTCAACAGAGATATCGCCGGGAGATCCACGAGAACTTTGCCCCCCTGCCTGTGGTGGAGATCCCGCTTTACCCAGAGGAGCTGGTGGGGTGGGAGGCCCTGGCCCGCTTGAAAAAAGACCTCTGGGGGGATCGCAACCCGGCCGAGGTGTTCTATGCCGAGCAGACGATACAGGTGGTTACCGACAACGGCCAGTACCGCCTGGATCTCTACTTGCCCGGGGTCCCGAAAGAGCAGGTGGAGTTAAGCAAAACCGGCGACGAGCTCAACATCCGCATTGGCAACCACCGCCGCAACCTGGTGTTGCCCCAGACCCTGGCCGCCATGAAGCCGGCGCGGGCCAAAATGGAAGAGGACTACCTGCGCATTCATTTTGCTGCTTGAGCTGGGATCTCCAGGCCAGCGGCAAGAAGCCGAGTTCTCCCCTTGCTCCCAGTTGAACTCTGCTCAGGAGAGAGTCCTGGCTCGTTGAGAGTTTTCTCTGGAGGCTGCGATGCACCACTCCCCAAACCCCTCGCTAACCCTGGCTCCCATCCATGTGGTGGGCGGAGGGCTGGCAGGGACGGAGGCCGCCTGGCAAATTGCCCAGTTGGGGGTGCCCGTCATCCTCTCGGAGATGCGCCCTGTGCGGCAAAGCCCAGCCCACCACACCGATCAACTGGGCGAGCTGGTGTGCAGCAATTCCTTTGGGGCCCTAGCCAGTGATCGGGCGGCAGGGCTGCTCAAGGAGGAGCTGCGCCAACTGGGATCCCTGGTTATCGCCACCGCTGATCGCCACGCCGTGCCAGCCGGGGGAGCCCTGGCCGTGGATCGGGCTCGCTTTAGCCAGGCCCTAACGGAGGCCATTGCCAACCACCCCCTCATCACCCTGCGTCGGGAAGAGGTAACCGAGATCCCGGAAGGGATAGCCGTCCTCTGCACCGGCCCGCTGACCAGTGAGCCCCTAGCCAAGGCGCTGCAAGCCTTCACGGGCCTGGAATACCTAAGTTTTTTTGACGCTTCCAGCCCCATTGTTACTGGGGATTCCCTTAACCGGGCAGTGGTGTTTCAGGCCTCCCGCTACGACAAAGGAGAAGCGGCCTACCTCAACTGCCCCATGACGGAGGCGGAGTACGAGCGCTTCTGGCAGGCGCTGGTGGAGGCAGAACAGGTACCCCTCAAGGATTTTGAAAAAGAGGAGCGCAAGTTTTTCGAAGGCTGCCTGCCCATTGAAGAAATGGCCCGCCGCGGCAAAGATACTCTCCGCTTTGGTCCCTTGAAGCCGGTGGGGCTGGTGGATCCGCGCACGGGAACCCGGCCCTATGCGGTGGTGCAGCTCCGCCAGGAGGACAAAGCAGGCAAGCTGTGGAACTTGGTGGGCTTTCAAACCAATTTGAAGTGGGGAGAACAGCAGCGGGTCTTTCGCCTCATTCCCGGCTTGGAAGCGGCGGAGTTTGTCCGCTTTGGCGTCATGCACCGCAATACCTTTTTGAACTCGCCGCGGCTTTTGCTGCCTACGTTGCAATTTCGCCGCCGGCCAACCCTGTTTGCTGCCGGCCAGTTGGTGGGCACCGAGGGCTACGCCTGCGCTGTGGCGGGAGGGTGGCTGGCCGGGCAGAACGCCGCCCGCCTGGCCCTGGGGCTGCCTTTGATCACGCTGCCCCCAGAGACAATGATGGGATCCCTATTTCAGTTCATCAGCAGCGCCGATCCCAAGTACTTCCAGCCCATGCCAGCCAATTTTGGCCTCCTGCCGGAGCTGGAGGGGCAGAAGGTTCGCAGTAAACAAGAGCGCTACGGTCGTTACCGGGATCGCGCCTTGGCTGCGCTGGCGGCAACGGGGCTAGTGCGCCAAGCGCAAACGGCCTGAGTTCCCTACCCTCCCCAAGCCAATGGCCAGCTAGCCTGGAATCAAAAGGAGGGATCCCGTGCCTATCCTGGTTCTCAACGCCGGCTCCAGCAGCCTCAAAGTCTCTCTCTTTGCAACTGTTGAAGGCAAGGTGGAGACCACCCCCCTCTGGCAGGCACAGGTGGACTTTGCCTACCAGCCTGGCAAGGCGCTCATCCAAACGCGGCGGCAGGATGGCCCCTGGGAGCCTTTTCCTACCCCTTCCCCCCCAGCCGGCATTGGCGATTTGGCTCCTCTCTTCCAAAGCCTCTGGCAAGGCGAGGGATCCCTGCTGGCAGGGGCAACGGAGATCAACGCCATCGGCCACCGGGTGGTGCATGGGGGATCCCTCTACCACCAGCCCACCGTGATCACGCCCGAGGTGGAAGAGGCGATTGAGCAATTGAGTCCCTTGGCCCCAGCCCACAACCCTGCTGCTCTTGAGGGCATTCGCCTCATGCACCGGCTGTTGCCCGGGATCCCGCAGGTGGCCGTTTTCGACACCGCCTTCCACCAGCAGATGCCCCCGGCAGCCGCCCTCTATCCCCTTCCCTACGCCTGGGCCGAGCAGGGGATCCGCCGCTATGGTTTTCACGGCATCAACCACGAGCACTGCGCCCGCCGTGCCGCTGAGATCTTGAACCGGCCTCTAGAGGAGTTGCGGCTCATCACCTGCCACTTGGGCAATGGCTGTTCTCTGGCAGCCATTCGCGGGGGCCGCAGTGTCGACACTACCATGGGCTATACCCCCCTAGAGGGCTTGATGATGGGATCCCGCTCAGGCTCGGTGGATCCGGGGATTTTGATCCATCAGTTGCGCCGGGGCATGGACGTGGAGGAGCTTGACCGCATCTTGAACCGGGAATCCGGCTTGAAGGGCGTGTCCGGCCTCAGCAGCGACATGCGAGTTATCCTGGAAGCCATGCAGGCAGGCCATGCCCGCGCCGAGCTGGCCTTTAACCTCTTTGTCCACCGCCTGCGCAGCCAGATTGGGGCCATGCTCATGAGCTTGGATCGGCTGGATGCGTTGGTCTTCTCGGGCGGCATCGGGGAAAACGCCGCGCCAGTACGGGCAGCAGCCTGTGCCAACCTGGGCTTTTTGGGGATTCAAATCGACCCAGTTCTCAATGCTGGATCCCCGCGCAACTGCGACATCAGCACCTCTGATGCGCCAGTGCGAGTGCTGGTTATCTCCGCGCAGGAAGACTGGGCCATTGCCACCGCCTGCCAAAA
>NZ_JANSIY010000019.1:18545-30094 GCF_047462295.1 Synechococcus sp. H60.3
AGCACCTCTGATGCGCCAGTGCGAGTGCTGGTTATCTCCGCGCAGGAAGACTGGGCCATTGCCACCGCCTGCCAAAAACTGTTGCAAGGGGAATAGGCATTCTAGGCAGGTTTTCTCCTTGTCAACAACTGGCTCCGTAAGACCCTCCCCCGACTATGGGGCCAAGGCCGTGGGTAGGAGATCTGCTCCCCAAGAGAGGGGCTGAGGGATGCCGTGACCTCCTCTTGCACTCCTGATAATGCATGGAGGGCCGGCTTCAATCGCTTACGCCACGCTCTGCGAACGCTTCAAATCGTGTAGTCCCTTCCTCCTACCCCCGGCCCTGACTCTTACAGGGCGGGGCTTATCCACCCCCGCACCCCCAGCGGTTAAACTCGAAACCAGGCCCATTTCAAAGTCACGGGAAACTATGCAGCCTGCACAACGCTTGCGCAGAGGGATCCCCCTGCTGTTGCTCCTAGGCGTCGGTTTGGCAGGATGTGGGGAGACGACCGGCAGCAACCCCCTGCCAACGCCGATACCGCCTCCCTCCCTCACCATCACCGATCTCTCGCCACGCACCGTCTCCGTAGGGCAAACCCCCACCTTTGTGGTCTCCTTCCGCGTCGAGGCCCCTGCCGGGATCCGCGGATCCAACGCTTTCTTGGCTGCCGTCACCACCCCGCTGGGTAACTTTGTCACCCTGGGGGCTTTCGACGCTTCCCAATTGCCCGGCTGCTTTGTCGGAGCCACCGCCTGTACGGTAACAGGGCTTACCCTGACGCAGAACCGCTTTACCGTTACCCAGACGGGATCCCATCAACTCACCATCAGCGTTTTCGATCGCCAGGAGCGGCTGGGCAGCGGCAGCTTTACCTTTAACGGCCTGCTCTGAAGCTCAAAAGCAGAATAGGGCCTTCAGCAGTTGCCAAGCAAAACGCCGCAGAGAATCTGCCAACGCAAGGGGTCTCCTCGCCATCGCAGACGTTGACGAGGCTTTGCTACTCTGAGGACAAAGCCATTTCCAGTAGCCATAGAACGGCTTGCTGGCCAATACCTGGACTTTCTTGGGGGAAAAGGCTGAGGGCCGCAAAGCATGGAAAAGCCTCTCCAGTCCTGGCCAAGCTCCACCAACTGAGAGCCCACCCAACCTCGAGAGGACTTGCCGATCCGGCAGAAACCTTTACAGGTCAGGGCCTTGCCGGTCAATGCTGAGCGGCAGTTTGACTTGCTACCTTAATGAAGGCTGCTGGCCGGACAGGCGCTAGATTGGCTCACCACCCATGGATACTCGCCTAATCAACATCGGCTTTGGCAATATCGTCGCCGCCGGGCGTGTTATCGCCATTGTCAGTCCTGAGTCAGCTCCCATCAAACGCATCATTAGCGACGCCCGCGAAAGAGGCCAGTTGGTGGACGCGACCTACGGTCGCCGCACCCGCGCCGTAATCATCACCGATTCCGGGCACGTCATCCTCTCGGCCATTCAGCCCGAAACCGTTGCCAACCGCTTCCTCACCGCCAAGGTTGGGCTGACGGAGGAACCTGAGTAAAAGCCTCACAAGCAGCCTGCGAGGCCGAGAGTGAGATATCCTAAAACAAACCAAACAAGCCAACTGTCCAGCCGTCCTTTGTCGCTCTCCGCCTATGGCAGTTTCTCCCACTACGCTCTCCTCGCCAACTCCCCCTGAGTGCCTGCAGCAACAGGAAGCCCCTCGGCCTCCTGCCACTCGCGGTCGCCTGGTGGTTTTGACAGGGCCAAGTGGGGTGGGCAAAGGCACCCTGGTCAGCCAACTGCGCCAGCGCCACCCCGAGCTGTACTTTTCCGTCTCGGTAACCACCCGCCCCCCCCGCCCTGGGGAACAGGAAGGCGTCAACTACTACTTCCGCACTCGCGAGGAGTTCCTCAACCTGATTGAAGCCGATGAGTTGTTGGAATGGGCCCAGTACGCAGGTAACTTTTACGGCACTCCCCGCGAGATCGTGTTCAAAAAACTCAGCCAGGGTCAGGATGTGCTGCTGGAAATTGAACTGGCCGGGGCCCGTCAGGTAAGACAACAGTGCCCCGATGCCATTCGCATCTTCCTGTCTCCTCCTTCGCTAGAAGAGCTCGAACGCCGCATTCGCGAACGCGGACAAGACTCTGAAGCCAGCATCCAACGCCGTCTGCAACAGGCTCGCAAAGAATTGGATGCCAAAGACGAATTCGACTACGTGATCGTCAACGACAATCTAGAGCAAGCTCTGCAGGAGTTGGAAGCCTTGCTTTATCCTCCCTCCCCAAGGAAGGGGCAATCCTAGGGGCTCTGCGACTCCACGCGCTTTTTTCCCGAGAGCTCGCGTCTTTTTTTAGCTAAAAATCGGAGGCACGAGGCTTGGCATCCACGCCAAGTGCTCGCATAGCACTGAATTGGCTCTAGAAACGCCACGGGTGCAAGTAGCCACACGGTAACTGTTGCCGAGAGCATCGGCAGCCGGCTTCTCAGGTGCGGAAACTCCTGTTCAGGCTTCACCAAGACAGGGTAGGGGGGGTGAATCTGAAGAGGAAGTATCTGCTGAGCCAGTTTGAGATTCCTTCGCGTCAGCGGGCCGTAGGCTCTGGAGCGGGGGTTATGGCGTCCCCCCCAGGGCCAGGGCCGCGGGGCAAGCAAACCGCGCCTCAATCGAGGATAAACATCTAGGGATCCTCCGCACAGGGGACGGCAGCCTCAGAGGGGGCAGCTTGTCCTAGGCTATCCAAAAAATGCTGCAAGAGCTGAAAGCGAGGTGGGTTAAGACTGTAGTAGATCCAGCGCCCCTGCTGGCGAGCGTTGACCAACTGCGCATCTCGCAAGGTCTTTAAGTGAAACGAGAGCTTGGATTGGCTTATCTGCAGCTTTTCGCAGAGATCGCAAACGCACAGCTCGCGCCCACGCAACAGTTGCAGTGCGCGCAGGCGAATTGGATCAGAGAGAGCGTGAAATCCCTCCCGTACCTGCTCACACAGCAAATCCCCCTCTACCTTGGCCAACCACGAAACCATCCTTCAACTAGGGTAGCAAGAGCTTTGCGCCCCCACCGGCAAACACTCCTCCCACCCCAGTTGTTCCTGGGCTGGGAAGGCCGCCATTGCTCTGCAGCACCGGCGCAACCCTGGGTTCGCACTGCCTCTCATCAGGCCAACCCCGGCAGCAGTTGGTAGTGCAACACCTGCGGTGGCCGAGCAAAGTAGGGCTCGAGGAGGGCGCGCCAGCGGACAAAGTTTTCCGATTGGCGGAAGTTAACCAGATGGGCCTCCAGGGATCTCCACTGTACCAGCAACAGGTACTGCTGAGGGTACTCTAAACAGCGCTGCAGTTGGTGCTGCCGATAGCCATCGGTTTGTTGTAGGTAGACAAAGGCTTGCGCGATGGCAGCTTCGAAGGCAGCTTCAGAGCCGGGGGTGACTTCAAACTGAGCCACCTCCAGGACAGGCGAAGGGTTCATAGGCTAGGTATGCAGGCCGCACTCGGTTTTGGCTGTGCCCTTCCAGCGGCCGGAGCGGGGATCCTCCCCCGGCTCCACCGGCGCCGTACAGTGGATGCAGCCAATGCTGGGATAGTTGCGGTCGTGGAGGGGATTGTAAGGGATCCCGTGGTCGAGAATGTACTTCCAGACTTGGCCGTTTGTCCAGTCGGCGAGCGGGTTGAGCTTGAGGCGGTTGCGCTTGCTATCCCACTGCACCTTGCCGATATCGGCGCGGGTGGAAGACTGCTCGCGGCGCATCCCAGTAATCCAGGTGGTGCAGTTGGCCAGGGCGCGATTTAGGGGTTCCACCTTGCGGAGGTTGCAGCAGAGGTCAGGGTTGGTGCGGTACAGCTCCGGCTCATACTGCGCTGCCTGCTCTTCCGGGGTGAGCAAGGGCTTGAAAACCTCCAGTTGCAAATCGGGGTAGCGCGCCAGCACCTGTTGCTGGAGTTGCAGGGTTTCCGGGAAGTGAAAATCGGTATCTAGGAAAAAGGCGCGAACCTGAGGGCGAATGGCCGTGAGCAGATCGATGAGAACCAGATCTTCCGGCCCAAAGCTGCAGGCCAGCACCAGCCCGTCCCCAAACTCCGCCACGGCCCAGGCCAGCAGGTCACTTGCAGAAAGAGGCTCAAATCGCTCGCTCAGAGAAGCTACTTGCGGCTGATACTGCTCTCGTAACGCCTGAGCCGCCAGCTCCCAGTGGCCAGAGGAAGAAAGGGTTGCAGTCATAGGGGAAAGATACCAAATCCAAGGCTCTTTGCCTTTTTAATCTACACTAATTCGGTCAAGGTTTAGGATTTTTGGCTATTGGGCAACCGCGGGCAGGGATCGGGCTCCCTTGGCGCGCAGGGGGATTTGTCCCCAGCGATCCCGACGAACCCCCATGACCAGGCCATGCCAGAGAGGTCTGGGACCTGGCTCCGGCAGGTGAACCCAGTGGTAGCGCAGGATGCCTCGGCGTGGGTTGACGTCCAACTCAAACACCCGCAGAGCGGAGACCGGCCCCACCAGAGGAGGCGCTGTCAGGTAGGGGATCCCGTCCTGCACATAGACCCTCGGCACGTGCAGATGTCCACTCAAGACCGCCACCACCCGCCCGTGGTCGGCTAAGAGGGTATGCAGCGCTGCAGCTTGCTCGCTGCGGAGCCGGTACTTGCGGAACAAAACCGCATCCATGTGGGTGGGGGAGATAAAGGGAGGCTGATGGATGAGCAGGATCAGCCATTCCTCGGGCACCGCCTGTAGATGTTCGCCTAACCAGTGCAGTTGCGAGGGGCGCAGCACGCCCTGGGGCAGAGGGAACTGGCCCAGGCTGGCATCGAGGGCAATCAAGCGGATCCCGGGCAGGGGGGAAAGGCTGTAATCGACGTAGCCCGTGGGGGCAAGGGGCAACGGAAATTGACGTTGGCACCAGCGGATAAATTGCTCCCGGTTGAAGCGCCCCTCCCTCCCCAAGGTATCGATATCGTGGTTGCCGAGGCTGAGGTAGTAGGGCACCCGCAGTTGGGCGAGAATCTCCTGGAACAACTCAAAGCTCTGCGGATCGGCTTGATCCACCAAGTCGCCAGTGAACACCACAAAGTGTAGATCGGGCACTTGGTTGAGATGGGCAACAGCAGCTTCCAACTGGTGGCGAGGGGAATCGGACATCCACCAGCAGCGGCACCCCGTCTCCGGCATCAGGTGAACATCTGAGACTTGGGCAAAGCAAATCCTTTGGGTCGCCATCACCTAGGCACTTATTCACACCTCACGCCCGCATCATAGTCAATAACCAGCCAGAGGGCTATGGGCTTCTCTTAACCTCTGCCGGGGTACCGAAGGGGAGTTGCGGTTGCTGCGATTTGGAATCACGACCAATGAGTCTGATTCTTGTTCCGGCGCCGCTGCCAAGCAACTGCTAGGGTGTAGCGACACGGATCTTCGCCAAGAGGATCCCTTAGTTCAAGCAAGGAGAAAAAATCATGTCTGCTACCACCCTTGTTCGTTGCGCCTGTGAACACTGCAACTGCAGCTTCGAAAGCAGCCAAGGCTATCGCTACGAAGGCCAACTCTACTGCAGCGAAGCCTGTGCCACCCATGACCACGCCCACCCTTCGCCTTGCTGCGTGGCCTCTCACTGCTGTCAATAGCAGGTTGGCAGGGATCGCTCACCCCGGCTTTTGCTTTCCGGGATCCCGTGTTGCTTCTCTCCCTGGGCAGTTTTTGATACGCTCCTAAGGAGCTTTATCCCTATCGGCCCGGGGGCCGGCCCAACCCGTTGGCATGGAATACCGCTGGGATCTGCTGTCCACTCCACCCCAGTTTGATCCGGAGCTGAGCCGAGAATACGGCAAGTATGCAGCCAAGGTGTTGGCCTTGCGTGGGCTGCACAGCCGGGAACAAGCGCGGGCCTTCGTCGATCCTAATCGGTATTCTCCCACGCCAGCGGAATCCCTGCCGGATCTGGAGCGGGCGGTGGCGCGGCTGCTGGAAGCCAGGGAAAAAGGAGAAACCCTCTGCATTTGGGGAGATTTCGACTGCGATGGCGTTACCGCCACCAGCCTCTTGCTCTCGGCGTTACAGACCTTGGGCTTCCGAGTCCAGTTCACCCTACCGCTGCGCAGCAGCGAAGGGCATGGCTTGAACCCCCAGCGGCTACAGCAGGTGCTGGCTCAGGGCTGCCAAGTGCTCCTGACGGTGGATTGCGGCATGGGCAATGCCGCCGAAATTGCTGCCGCCCAAGCCCAGGGGGTGGATGTCATCGTGGCGGATCACCACACCCTGCCAGATCCCTTGCCCCCTGCCTATGCTGTCATCAATCCCTTGCGTCTGCCAGAAGACCACCCGCTGCGCTTTCTGCCGGGGGTGGGGGTGGCCTACAAGCTGACCGAGGCCCTCTACCAAGCACTGGGGATCCCGGGCGTAGAAGAGCACCTGGATCTGGTGGCGGTGGGGATCGTGGCCGATGTGGCGGTGTTGCAGCGGGAGTGCCGCTACCTGGTGCAGCGGGGCCTGGTGAGGCTGGCCAAGACGCAGCGTCCGGGGCTGCGGGTTCTTTTGGATTGGGTGAGCAACGGCCAATCCTCAGGAATGCCGACAGCCCAAGACATCGCCTTTCGCCTTGCTCCCAAGCTGAACGCCATTGGCCGTTTGGACGATGCCAGCCTGGCGGTGGAGCTGTTGACCACCTCCGATCCGCAGCGGGCCCAGACGCTGGTGGAGCATTTCGTTGCCCTCAATGAGGAGTGTCGGCAGCTCACCCAACAGGTGCTGCAAGAGGTCAGCCAGCAGGTGGAGAGCTTGGATCTGGCGCGGGAGCGGGCCATCGTCCTGGCCGGAAGCGGCTGGAATGCAGGGGTTTTGGGAATTGCCGCGGCGCGCTTGGCGGAGCAATACGCTTGCCCCACGGTGTTGATCGCCAAAGATGAGAGGAGGGGACGGGGCTATGGCTCGGGCCGCTCGATTCCGGGGGTGAACCTAGTGGAGGCCATCGAGGCCGTGCGTCCCCTCTTGCTGGGGGGAGGCGGACACCCCATGGCTGCCGGGATCCAAGTAGAGCTGTCTTGCCTGGCCGCCGTACAACTGGCTTTGCGGCGGGAGCTAGCCGCGCGGGTTAGCCCGGATCAGCAAGCTCGCGCCCTGGCGGTGGAGATCGTCATCGATTGGGAACTGTTGGCCTCTCAGGGCCGGGATAGGGTGGCAGAGCTGGACGAGGTGTATCGGCAGTTGCAGCTCCTGCAGCCCTTTGGCCACGGCAATCCCAACCCCGTCGTAGCCCTGATGAACGTTCGCCGTGGTAGCGTCCGGCTGGGAGTTTCTCAGAAGGGTCGCCACCTGAAGTTTGAGCTGGGATCCCGTACCCTCTGGTTTTGGGAAGCCGGCGAAGAGTTGGAGCGGTGGCAAGAATGCCGGGCCTTGGACATCGCCCTGCAGTTGGAAGCCGACGCCCAAGGCAAGCAGCCCTGGCAGGGCAAAGTACTGGCGGTGCGCCCCTCTGGTAACTGGCAGGCGCCCACCGTTTCCGTCCCCAGTCTTCAGATCCGGGATTACCGGCAACGCCCCTTGCCGGATTCCCTCAAAGGAGTCCTCTGCTACGATGGGCAGGCCCTTCCTCTCGATCAAGACTTCCTCCTGCCGACAAAAACAGCCCTGCTGCTGGCCCGCTGGCCCTGGCTGCCAGCAGACTTGGCCCAACTGCTGCAACAGGTGCAGCCGCAAACGCTGATCCTGGCTGCTTCTGGCCACCGCTGGGAGCGCCTCCCCCACCAAATCGCCCAACTCCAGGAATTGGGGCGGACAGGCCGATGGGATCCCCATGTCCTGGCGGCGGTAACCGGCTTGCCCTGGCAGTGGCTGGCGGAATTGGAGGGGCCGGAGCAGATCCCGACACGGCTGCTGGGCCGTATTCAAGAATCCCAAGCTTTTCACCGCTGGCTGGACGAGGTCAGCGCCGCCCAGATTGCCCAACTCTGCCAACGGCTGCTGCAACCGGATCCCCTGCCAGCGGTTTTTCCTCCGAAGTAGAAGACGACAACTGGGCACAACCACTAGCCAACTTTGGGATTGGGCACCAGGCTTAGCCCTGCCGGCTGGAGTTGTGCATCTTCGGCTCTGTCGGGCAGCAGGCGCAAGGGGGAACCAAAGCGGCCAACGGCTATGGTGTTGTACAAGCCCGGCACCTGGCGGATGGATCCCTGACGTAGGCAGCGGTGCAAGCGCCGCAGCAAAAATAGATCGGCCTCGGAGCACTCATCTCGGAACAGCCTCACGTTGAGCTCGTGTTCCTGAGCAGCGGTGAGCAGACCGGTCATCATGGCAGTTTGAATGATTTGCTGCACAATCGTGCTTTTGATCTCGCTCATGGTGTGGATGCTCTTGGATTTAGACTTTTCGCTGGTTTTATTCTCGACAAGACCCTTTGAAATGAGCTCCGCCGAATGGCGGATTGGATATACGCACTTTGCCGGCTTTTTCGCTGCCCAAGATCCAGGGTCCTTCACTGATTTATAAGCTTCGACTTTGCTCAGATCCCATGCGGATAGAAACCTATATTGGCGATGCGTCAGACTTTCACATCTAACTCGAAGCCAGAGCAGCAATTGGATACGTAGGGATCCAATCTTCGCTGCAGTGCGGGATTAGACTCAACAATGGGTTGTTTGAACTTGCCAAAGAGTGGCCGATTCCATGATTTTCCGAGCCGTTGTTTGAAGCTACAAACAGATGTCTGTAGCAATACGGAACTGGGAAGCGTCGCTTGTTACCGACAAATGGCGTAGGCTGGATTGGCCTTTTATCTGGGCTTTGTGGGACAGGAAGGCACCCAGGATGAGCGGCAACTTTGTGTTGTGTTAGGGTGGGGGCACTCTGTGGTGGCGGTTGGCTATGTCGGAAAGTCCCCAACAAGTTGGCTGTGCTGCCCCGCTGGGCTGCTGCGGCTGGGGTTGTCTGGATCTGCTGGCGGTGTTGGGCTTGGGGCTGGTGGGGGCAGGGATGGGATCCGCGCTTCGGGAGCCTATCGCACCTACCAATTGGCGGTGGAGCAGCTCGCACAGAATGCGGTGGTGGAGCGGCTGGGGGATCCCCTGCGTCCGGGCTGGCCCTCGCGGCTGCGCTTTCAGGGCGCTATAGGGATTGGCAAAAGACAAAGGCTAAGCGGAGGGATCCGGTAGGGGCTTACAGTCTACCAGTTGCGGCTCCTCTTGAGGAGTGAGGGTTTTCAGGTCTAGCAGTGCCGTTCCTGCCGGCGCCTCAACAGCGGGGCTCTCGGCGAGGTTGCCCAGCAATAGTTTCTGCAAAGCAGCCTGGGCCGGTTGAAACTGGGGATCCAGCTCCAGGCAGCGCTGCAAACTGGCCTGGGCCGCTTCTCGCTGGCCGGCCTGTAGTTGGATCAACCCCAAGGTATGCCAGAAGGCGGGCCGCTGCGGCTCCAGTTGCGTAGCCCGTTGGGCGTCGGCCAGGGCCAGCTCCAACTTCCCCAGCTTCAGGGCCTCCCAGGCGCGGTTGTTGAGGGCCACCGCGTCTTCTGGGGTGAGCTCCAGGACGCGCGAGTAGGCTTGCGCTGCTTTCTCTGCATCCCCCAGGTCGCCATAGACCAGGCCCAAGGCAAACCAGCCCCAGGGATCCCGTTCGTTGAGGCGGGTCATCTCTTGGGCGGCGGCAAGGGCTTCTTCCAATCGGCCCAGGCGGCGCAGGCTGGTGATCTGGCCAAACCAGCAGGCAAAGCTGCCAGGACGCTGCTGCACCAAGCTCCGGAACTGCTCCAGGCTGGCCTCGTATTGCCCCAGCTCCTGCTGGGCCACTGCCAGGGCGTAGCGAGCCGGGAAGTCCTTTGGCCGGATTTTCAGGGCTTCCTCGAAGTGGATGCAAGCCTCCTTTAGGTAGCCCAATTTCTGGAAGGCCACGCCGCGGGCGTACCAGCTTTTGGGGTTGTCGGCGTCGTAGCGCAGGGCACGTTCCAGGGCTTTGCTGGCCAGCCGATACTGCCCCAGGCGCAGCAGAGCCACCCCTAGGTTGTGGAGCGTAATGGGATCCCGGCGGCGCAGCCGCAGCGAGCGCTTGTAACACTCGATGGCCGAGCGCAGCCGCTGGCAGTGGAACAGGGCATTGCCTTGGTAGCGCCAGACCCGGCCACTTCTGGGGTTGAGCTTCAAAACCCGGGCAAAGCTGGCCGCCGCCGAGCTGGGCCGCCGCAGCCGCCGCAACACGATCCCACGTGCCAGCCAGGTGCGGGGCTGTTGGGGGTTGTAGCGCAGCGCCTTGTTCAGGCTGTTGAGGGCCAGCTTGGGCCGCTTGAGTTGCATGAGGCGAATGCCGCGGTTGTGCCAGGCCAGGGCGTCCTCTGGGTTGCTCTCCAGCACCTTGTCGTAGTTGACCACCGCCGCTTTGTACTGACCCAGGCGCCCCAGAATCAGGGCCAGGCGCAGCCGCGTCTCCTCGTCGTAGGGGTTGATGCTCAGGGATCCGTTGTAGCTATCCACCGCCTCGCGGTAGCGGGCCAACTGCACCAGCACATCGCCGCGGCGGCTCCAGGCCAGGGCAAAGTTGGGATCCATATTCAAAGCGCGGTCGTAGGCGGCCAGGGCTTCGGTTAGGTTGCCCCGCTTGCGCCACTCCTCGGCCCGATCGAATTGAATATCGGCGCTGTTCCACTGGAACAGGCGCTGAAGAAATTGCAAAATGGCAATCTTGCGTGCCCCTTCCTCCGGTGTGGCAGAGGGCATTTCGCCAGTGGCAATGCGCAGGATGGCTAGCTGAATGGCTCGTAGGAAAGCTTGGAACCCCCGCACTTCCTCATCTTCAGGAGGTTCCTCGCGGCGGTGGTATTGCAGCCGAAATCGCTGCAGATCTCCAGGGGTGGGAAAGCTGGGATCCAAAAAGTGCATCAGCTCCCGGGCCCGGTACTCAAACAGCACCGGATCTTCCTCAGAGCCGCTAAAATCCAGCAGCGGCGCTTCTGCCAGGGGGCGGGGCAGCTCGGCGGGCGTGTGAAGTAGGGTCAGCAGGCGCTGGTTCTGTCGGGGCGGAGCGTGGGAGAAGCCGCTGTAGAGCTCATCTCTAGGCCAGGGATTGGCGACAAATTCCGGTGAGGCCACCACCCCGATCCAGCGGCATTGTTCGATGGCCAGTTGCAGCTCCAGCCGGCGGTCGTCTCCCGGCTGCAGCATCCAGCGGTCAAACCAGACCTTGAAGTCCTCCCGATCCAGCCGCTCCGCCAACTGCCGCGCCCAACGGGCCTGGGCCCGGTGGTAGCGCAGGAAGAGATCGAACTTGTAATGCCCGGAAGACATGAACGTCGGCTCGCTGCTCTTTTCCAGCTTATCCTCGCTGCTCTTTTCCAGCTTATCTTTGCCACCGCCTCGGCGGCTTGGGGCGTTGCCCTTCCCCGACTGCAAGATCGGCGATAGTTGAGGAAGGGTTGGTCAGGAGGGGGAGATGGCAAGCGGAGTGCTGGCGATTGCCGCAGCGATTGGCTTGGTGGTTTTGCTGTTGGAAGCGATTCGCTATCGCCGCTGGGGATCCCTGCACCGTTGGCAGCCGGCAATGGGACTGGGCCTGGTGGCCCTGGCAGCGCTGGGGGCGGGGCTGGGACAGTTGCCGGA
>NZ_JANSIY010000020.1:0-28776 GCF_047462295.1 Synechococcus sp. H60.3
TCTAGTTCTGTGGGTTGGGGTTAGAACAGCCTACCCCCCTCTCCCTCTGGGAGAGGGGCTGGGGGTGAGGGGTACCAGGGCAGCTTGAGAGCTAAGGCAGCGCTCTAGCCGGCCAGGGCCAGGCGGGCGCCGTATTCTGCCGCCGACCAGAGTTTCCAGGCAGAGTTGCCCTGTAGCTCCAAGACCAGGTCGTGGTAGGCCAGGAGAGTGGGGCGGTGGCCGACGCTGACGTAGGTGGTGTTGAGGTGTTGCAGTTGCCGGTAGAGCAGCTTTTCGTTGGCTACATCTAGAGCGCTGGTGGCCTCATCCAAAATGGCGTAGCGAGGCCGTGTAATTAAAATGCGGGCAAAGGCCAGGCGCTGCTGTTCGCCCAAGGAGAGGGTGCTGGCCCAATCTTTCTCCACGTCAAAGCCGCCCACCCGCTCCGGCAAATCGGCTAGGTTCACCTGGGCCAAAACCCGGATGAGATCTGCATCGCTGAGATCCCGGCGACGACCTGGGTAGAGGAGTTGATCCCGCAGGGATCCCAGCAGCATGTAGGGCTTTTGCGGCAGGAAGAGCATCTCGGTGGTATCGGGGCGGGCAATGGATCCCTGGCCGTTGTTCCACAGGCCGGCAATGGCCCGCAGGAGGGAGCTCTTGCCGCTGCCGCTGGCCCCCACAATGAGCAGCCGTTGGCCTGCCTCTAAACTCAGAGACAGATCCCGCACCAGGGTTTGTTCCGAGTTTGGTGTTAGCAAAGTAACGTGCTGCAGCGCCAGGTGGGGAGCAATGCGAGTTTGGATGGTGCTCTCCCGAGTGTGGGTGTGGCGCAGGGCCGGATTCTCCAACGTTTCGTAAAAGGACCCTAGACGGTTGATCCCGGCGGCAAAGCTGGAGATGCTCTGGATCTGGTTGGCCACAATTGAAAGGGCACTCAGCACCTGGCTGAAAGCAATGGTGGCCTGGGTAATGGTGCCAAAATCCCGTACGCCGCTAAAGTAAAGGGGGGCCACAATTACATAGGGCACAATGCGCGTGAAGTAGTTATAGGCATACTGAAAAATGTCAATAATAGCCTGCCAAATGATTAACAAGTCAAAGTTGCGCAGGGCAGCGGCAAAGCGATTCAAGATCTGCCTCAGCTCTAGGTCTTCTCCCTGGTAAAAGGCGATGGACTCAGCGTTGTCCCGCACGTGGACTAGGCTGTAGCGAAAGTCAGCCTCGTAGCGCAGTTGATCGAAGTTAATTTTAATTAGCTTGCGTCCAGCCACAATGGCAATGGCGGTGCCAATGGTAGCATAGATAACCAATCCCACCGCCAAGGGGCGGGAGATGCTGTAGAGGATGCCGGTAAAGGCGTAGAGGGTGAGGATCGAGTCGAGAATATCCAGCAAAAAAGAAAGGGTAGTGCCGGTAAAGGAGCGAACGTCTTCGGAGATGCGCTGGTCGGGGTTGTCGATTTCGGTGTTGGCGGCGTTGGAATCCAGCTCGTAGTAGGCCCGGCGATCAAAGTAGCGATCCAGAAAGTGGTCGGTCAGCCATTCCCGCCAAAACAGCCCCAGCTTCAGCCGTGTATACCGATAGATCACCAAAATGGGAATGGCCGAGATGATCAACACCCCGTAGATGATTAAAAACTGCCAGAAGGTGTTCTCTTCTTTTTGTTGTAGGGCGGTGTCGATAAACCGAAAGATAAAGCTGATCATCACGTTTAATCGGTTTACCGTTAAAGATAGAAACAGCAAAAAGGTCAACAACAGCCATTGCAGCCAGCGCCGCTGAATCTGGCGCCACACCAGCCCAAAGGCCAGGCTGCTCAGAGCCAAGCTGGCTGCGGCCACCCACAGCAGCGGCGAGGCCAAGTTTCTCTCCGTTTGCGCCACCAGCCCGGCTGCTACATTGGTAAAAAACTCTGGGAACAGGGCCTGACCAACCAAGGTCACCCCAATCTCCACAAAGAACATCAAGGCAACCACAAACACCATGGCCGCTGCCAGCAAGCCAAAGAAAATCCAGCCCCCATAGCGCACCCGCGGGTAAAAATAGGGCTGGGCTACGCTGATAAAGCGGTCCCAAAGTTTGCGGTCGAAATTAAATTGAGCGGCTTGGGATTCCATGGTTGTGGTCGTGGTCAAGAGCGTGGGATCGACATCTTTCAGGCTAGCAGGCCAGGGATCCCTTCTCGGTCCACCAGGAGCAAATCCCTTCGCCTCTAAGGAAGAGCCCCGCTGCCCATGCTGAGCCAGTGCTGATAGGGTTTATGTCCAGCCTACTTTTGCCCAAAGCTTCTGTTTTCAGTCGGGATCCCCTTGCAACCGCTTTTGCCAGGCCGCTTGGGCCGCCAGCCACACCGTCTGAACCGGCACGCGAAACGCTTGGGCGCGGGCCACGCAGTCGCGGAACTCCGGCTGGGCGTTGACAAGGCGGCCATGGTGATAGGCCACCTTGATGTCCACCAGGCCGTAGGGGGTTTCCACCCGCTCGATCCGGCGCTCCAGGACGGTGCGCTGCTGCTGGGAGTGGCGGATGCCCAGGGTGGTGGTTTCCCGGAAGATGAGCTCCTGGCACTCCGGCACCCGATCCGGCGGGCAGATCACCGTCAGTAACACTCCCGGCCGCCCCTGCTTCATGGTGATGGGTTGGGTAAACACGTCCCAGGCGCCGAGGGCCAGCAACTGCTCGCAGGTATAAGCAATCACTTGGGGGTTGAGGTCGTCAATCTGAGTTTGCAACACTGAGACGATCTCGGTTGGCTCTTCCCCCTGGGACTGACCAATCCAAAGACGAAAGATGTTGGGAATGGGCAACTCGCGGCTGCCGGCCCCGCGCCCCACTTTTTCCAGCCGCAGCGGTGGACAGGGCCCAAACGCTTCTGCCAGCGCCACCGCCAGGGCTGCGCCGGTGGGGGTAACCAGCTCGGCCTCCACGCCGTTGCTAAACACCGGCACCCGTCCCATTTCCCACAGCTCAATCACCGCCGGCACGGGCACCGCCAGTTGGCCATGTTTGGTGCTCACCCAGCCACCGCCAATGGGATGGGGAGAGGAGATCACCCGCTCCACCTGCAGCCAATCCAGACCGATACAGGTGCCGACGATATCCACCAGGGCATCGACGGCCCCCACCTCGTGGAAATGCACTGTTTCCAGGGGCACCTGATGGACTTTTGCCTCTGCCTGCGCCAGCTTCTCAAAAACTTTGAGGCTGCGGGCCTTGACCGCAGGGGCCAAGCGGGATCCGGCAATCAAAGCCTGGATCTCCCTCCAGGAGCGGGCGGGCGGGGACTCGTCCAACACCTCCACCACCGCTTGCAGAGCCGGCTGGCCGCACCGCTGCACCCGGCATACGTGTAGGCTGTATTCTCCTTCGATGCCCAGCGCCTGGAGCTGCTGGTTGAGATACTCCAGGGGCACCCCGCAATCCAGCAGAGCCCCCAAGCACATATCGCCGGCAATGCCTGCCGCGCAGTCCAAGTAGGCCACCTTCATAGCAGCGTTGAAACGGGAGGGACGGCTCCACTCAGTTTTGCCCAGAGTGGTGGCGATGCCAACGGGAGGGGCTGCCGCCAAGGCCAAAATAGGAAAAACTTCAGCCGCAAGGGGGGATCCCAAATGCTGTTGCAGCCCAATCCTTGGATCCGCTTTTCCCTGGGGATCCTGCTGGGGGCAACGCTGTTGCTGTGGGGATCCCCGGCGGGATCCCAAACTCGTCTCAACTTTAGCAATGCCGATCTGCAGGGGCAGGATCTGTCGGGTCAGGACTGGCGGGGCAGCAGTTTTGTCAGCGCCAACCTGCAGGGTGCCGATCTGCACGGGGCCAACCTTGCCGGCGTGGCCTTTACCAAAGCCAATCTGGCGGGGGCTAACCTGGCGGGGGCAGATCTCAGCAACAGCCTGTTGGATCTGGCCAACCTAGCAGGCGCCGACCTTAGGGGGGCCAACCTCAGGGGAGCCATTGCTGCCCGGGCGGTTTGGCAAGGGGTGCAGATTGCCGGCGCTGACTTTAGCGACGCCTATGTGGATCGGGCAGCCCTGCGGGAATTGTGCCAGCGGGCTGAGGGATCCCATCCCGTAACAGGCGTTGCCACCCGCGCAAGTCTAGGCTGTCCCTGAAAGCCGGCAAAGGTGAAGAAAACAGGATCCCTGAACCCTCTTGGCTGGATTGCCCTTTAGATTGGGGAAGGTGTTGACCCTGCCCCACCATGAGCAAGCCCAGCTTCGCAGTCATTGGCCTAGCGGTGATGGGGGAAAACCTGGCCCTCAACGTCGAGCGCAATGGCTTTCCTGTTGCGGTCTACAACCGGACGCCCGCCAAGACTGAGCAGTTCATCCAAGGGCGGGCCCAAGGCAAGCAGATTACCCCCGCCTACAGCCTGCCCGAATTGGTGCAACTGTTGGAGCGGCCCCGCAAAATCTTAATCATGGTCAAGGCAGGCCCGCCGGTGGATGCCATCCTCGACGAGCTCAAGCCGCTGCTGGAGCCAGGCGACATCCTCATCGATGGCGGCAACTCCCTCTACAGCGACACCGACCGGCGTGCCGAGGCCCTAGAAGCCAGCGGGATCCACTTTGTCGGCATGGGGGTGAGCGGCGGGGAAGAAGGTGCCCTTAACGGCCCTAGCCTCATGCCCGGCGGCAGCCTGGAAGCCTACCGCCAACTGGAGCCCATCCTCACCAAAATTGCCGCCCAAGTGCCGGACGGCCCCTGCGTCACCTACCTGGGGCCCAAAGGGGGCGGGCACTACGTGAAGATGGTGCACAACGGCATCGAATACGGCGACATGCAACTGATTGCCGAGGTCTATGACTTGATGCGCCGGGGCTTGAAGCTGACGGCCTCCCAGATGCAGGAGATCTTCCAGGCCTGGAACGAGACGGAGCTGGAGTCGTTTTTGATTGAGATTACCGCCAAGATCTTGGGGACGCTGGATCCGGAGACGGGCAAGCCGCTGGTGGATCTCATCTTGGACAAAGCAGGCCAGAAGGGCACGGGCCTGTGGACGGTCAAGGACGCCCTGGATCTGGGGGTGCCGGTGCCCACCATTGAGGCGGCAGTGCAGGCCCGCCTCCTCTCCTCGATGAAGGAAGAGCGGGTGGCCGCCTCGCAGCAGTTGCCAGGGCCGGGAACAGCCTTTGAAGGGGATCCCGACCGCTTCCTCCAGGATCTGCGCGCCGCCCTCTACTGTTCCAAGATCTGCTCCTACGCCCAGGGGATGGCGCTGCTCAAGCAAGCCACCGTTGCCCACGGCTATGTTTACCCCTTTAGCGAGATCCCTCGCATCTGGAAGGGGGGCTGCATCATCCGCGCCCGCCTCCTGAGCAGGATCCAGGCGGCCTACCAGCGGGATCCGCAGCTGGTCAACCTGCTTTTGGATGAGGAGTTTCAGCAGGCCATCCAGGAACGGCAGGGATCCTGGCGGCGGGTGGTGGCCACCGCGGCTACCCTAGGGATCCCGATCCCGGCCATTAGCGCTTCCCTGGCCTACTACGACAGCTACCGCACTGCCGAGCTGCCCCAGAACCTCACCCAAGCCCAGCGGGATTTCTTTGGCGCCCACACCTTTGAGCGCATCGACAGGCCGGGGGTTTTCCACCACGCCTGGAACGCCTAGGCAGGATCCCCCTCTGGTGCGGCCGCTAGACCTAGCGGCGTCTGCTTCAAGGTAGAGCCCCACGCCTCGGTATGGAAAGGCTCTCCTTCTTGGGGAAAATCCCTGCGGAAGTGGGATCCGCGGCTTTCCTCCCGCAACAGAGCCCCTTGCCCCACCAGGCGGGCAAGCAGCAACAAACTCCCGGCCTCGACCTCCTCCCGGCTGGCCCAGGGCTTCTCCTCCAGGGGCAGGGCTTCTGCAAAAGCCAGAAAAGCCCGCAGCCGCTCTCCCTGCCGCACCACGCCCAGTGCCTCTCCCACCTGCTGCCTAAGCTCGGGAAGAAGAGAGGGCGGCGCGGTCAGCACAGGTAGAGCCTGCACCTGAAGGGGTGGCTCCTGGAGCTCCCGCAGGGCAGCCAGAGCAGCTCGCTTGCCCATGACCAGCCCTTCCAAGAGGCTGTTGGAAGCCAAACGGTTTGCCCCGTGCAACCCTGTAGAAGCCACCTCCCCGGCAGCATAGAGGCCCGGCAGGCCAGTGAAGCCAAAGGCATCCGTTCGCACCCCGCCCATGACGTAGTGGGCAGCGGGAGCAACCGGCAGGAGGTCTTTTCCAGGATCCAGCCCCAAAGCGCGGGCAGAGGCAACAACGGTGGGAAAGCGCTCCTCCAGATCTGGCACAGCCCGTAGATCAAGATAAACTCCCCCCGTCCGCTGCCGCTCCCAGAACACCGCCTGGGCCACCACATCGCGCGGCGCCAGCTCGCCCAGCTCCGCATAGCAAGGCATAAAGCGCTCCCCCCAGGCGTTGAGAAGCACGGCCCCTGCCCCTCGGGCAGCTTCACTGACCAGGGCTCCATTGGGCAAGGCGGTGGGGTGAAACTGCACAAACTCCAGATCCCTTAGGACAGCTCCTGCCCGCCAGGCCAAGGCCATCCCATCCCCGCTGGCCCCCGGCGGAGCCGTCGAGAGGGGGAAAAGGCTGCCAAACCCGCCTGTAGCTAAGAGAACTGCCCCTGCTTTCACCTGCAGTGGCCCATCTGGCCCCAGCAGCAGGGCCCCCCCTACTCTGTCTCCTGCCATCAAAAGGCTGAGGGCTGTGTATCCCTGGAGAGGCGGCTTGTGCAGGCGAGCCAGCAAACCTTGCAATAGCCACAGCCCGCTCCGATCCCCTCCCAGATGGCGTATCCGCGCCCGCGAGTGGCCCCCTTCCCGCACCGGCTCCGGATGGAAGGGCAGCCCCCAGGACAAAAGCCTCTCCAGGTGAAAGGGGGCTTCCTGCAGGATGGAGCGGGCCACCTCCACTTCCACCAAGCCACGGCCTGCTTGCAGGGTGTCCTGGAGGTGGGCTTCCACATCTGCTGCATCCAGTGGAAAAGCTATCCCCCCCTGCGCCCAAGGGGTGGATCCAGAAGGCAAGGGATCCTTGCTTACCACCAGGGTTCTGGCTCCCTCTGCTTCCGCCCACAGGGCTGCATAGATCCCTGCCACCCCTGCCCCCAGGATCAAGAGGTCTGTTTCCGCTAGGAAAGACGTAGACAACACTGGACAAAACAGACCCTCGCCAAGGGTGCTCCCTCTAGGCTCCAGCAGGCACTGACAGCATGGCCAGGATGGACTTGCGGGCTTTTTCGGCCACCGCCTCCGGCACCTGGATCACGTAGCGCATCTCCACTAGGGAGCGGTAGATCTTCTCCAGGGTAATTTTTTTCATATACTCGCAGACGGCGTCCGCCTTGACGGGGATAAAGGTCTTATCGGGGGCCTCTTTTTGCAGCCGGTGGAGAATGCCCACTTCGGTGGCAACCACAAACTCGCGGCTGGCCGAAGTTCTGGCATAACGCACCATCCCCTCAGTAGAAAGGAGCTTGGCGTCCGGCTTGAGAAATAGACAACTGGAGCCGCAACTGCACTCGGGGTGGATGAGGAACTCCGCCTCCGGGTGCTTCTCTGCCATTGCCTTGAGGTGCTCCTCGCGAATGCCCACATGGACGTGGCACTCGCCGGGGAACAGATCCAACTCCCTCCCCGTTGTCTGGGCTACATAGGCCCCCAGGAACATATCCGGCACAAAGAAGATGGGGCGATCCGGCGGCAGGCTGGCCACCACCTGCACAGCGTTGGCGCTGGTAACGCAGACATCGGCCAGGGCTTTAATCTCGGCGGCCGTGTTGACATAGGCCACCACCAGCCCCTCGGGGTTGGCCTCCTTCCAGCGCCGCACATCCTCAGGCCGGATGCTGTCGGCCAGGGAGCAGCCTGCCTCTAGATCCGGCAGCAGCACCGTCTTTTCCGGGTTGAGGATAGCTGCCGTCTCGGCCATGAAGTGGACGCCAGCAAAGACAATGACCTGGGCATCTGTCTTTTGGGCCGCGCGGGCCAGGCCCAGGGAGTCTCCCACAAAGTCCGCCACTTCCTGCACCTCGGGGAGTTGGTAGGAGTGGGCTAGGATAACGGCCTGCCTTTCCTGCTTGAGTCGAGCAATTTCCTGGACAAGGGTTTCTTGGGTCATGGTGAACCTTCTGTTTTGGCTGGGCCGGCCACGGGTGCAGATCTGGACTGGTGCGGGGCTAAGGAGAAGTTGCCAGCAGGCAGCAACTGGCCTTCCTGCTTTAGGCGGGATTGTTACCTAGCCTAGCATTAGAAACAGCGCTCCCTGGGGCAAACCTCAGGGCCGCACCACGAGCAAGGAGAGATCCAGGGCCTTGGCCGAGTGAGTCAGGGCCCCCACACTGATGTAGTCAACGCCTGCCTCCGCCGCTTGCCGGGCGCGCTCTAGGTTCATGTTGCCGCTGGCTTCTAGGGGAACTTTCCCCCCTACCCGTTGAACGGCAGCCCGGATCTGCTCCAAGGGGAAGTTATCGAGAAGGATTAGATCGGCGCCTGCCGCCAAAGCCTCCTCCAGCTCCTGGAGGTTGCGCACCTCAACCTCGACCTTGAGGTGGTGGGGGGCACCTGCTTTGGCCCGCTGGACGGCTGCCAAGATGCCGCCGGCACCGCGAATGTGGTTTTCCTTAATCAAGATGCCGTCGAAGAGGCCAAAGCGGTGGTTTTTGCCGCCTCCTACCCGCACCGCATATTTCTCCAGAGCGCGCAGGCCGGGGGTGGTCTTGCGGGTGTCCAGGAGCTGGGTCGAGGTTCCCCGCAACGCCTCTACGTAGGTGCGGGTAAGGGTGGCAATGCCAGAAAGCCTTTGGAGAAGGTTCAGCGCTAGCCTTTCTGCTGCCAGAATCCCCCGCAGGGATCCCTTGAGCTGGAGCACTTCTTGGCCGACGGCCACGCTCTCCCCTTCCTCTGCCTTGGGAGCGAACTCCACCTGGGGATCCACCAGCCGGAAAACCCGCCTGGCAATCTCCAGACCCGCCAGGATCCCTGCCTCCTTAGCTAGGATCACCGCCTCGCCCTCTACTCCGGGGGGCAGCGTCAGCTCGCTGGTGAGATCGCCGTGGCCGAGATCTTCCTGTAGCCAGGCGCACAGGGTCTCCTCCGGGATGTAGAATGCTGGCATCATCTTTTGCTTGAGTTGCTTATGGCCTCGACTGGATCCTCTCAACCCGATAGCGGCACCTTCAGCCGTCGTCAGTTGCTCAAAGCAGGAGCTGCCGCCCTTGGGGGAAGTCTGCTGGCGGCAGCGGCTGCTCGATCCTCCCCCACTCTCATCGTGGCTCAGGGATCCAAACTTGACCGGGTTTCCTATGCTACCAACTGGTATGCCCAGGCGGAGCATGGCGGCTTTTACCAGGCGGTGGCCACAGGCATCTATCGCGAATATGGGCTAGACGTCACCATCCAGATGGGCGGCCCTGGCGTCAACATTACCCAGATTTTGGCCGGCGGAGCTGCCGACTTTGCCATGGGGGGAAGCGCGGGAGTCATCAACGCCGTGCGGGAAGGGATCCCGCTCATCTGCGTGGCGGCTATTTTCCAAAAAGACCCCCAGGTTCTCCTCGCCCATCCCGGCACCCAGCGCTTGGAGGATCTCAAGGGCCGACCCATCTTCGTGGCCAAAGGGGCTTTTACCACCTACTGGCCCTTTCTGCGGGCCAAGTACGGCTTCACCGACGACCAGACCCGCCCCTACAACTTCAACCCCGGTCCCTTCTTGGCGGATCCCACCTCAGCGCAGCAGGGGTATCTCACCTCTGAGCCTTTTGCCATTGAAAAACAAGGAGGCTTTAAGCCGGTAATTTTTCTCCTAGCCGACTACGGCTACAACCCCTATGCCACAACCATCGAGACGCGGCGCCAACTGGTGGAAACCAAGCCAGACCTGGTGCAGAGATTTGTGGATGCCTCTATCAAGGGCTGGTACAGCTTTCTAGAGGATCCCCGCCCCGCCTATCGCCTCATCAAGCAGGATAACCCGGAGATGACCGATGAGCAGTTGGCCTATAGCTTTGAGAAGTTGAAGGAGTACGGTGTTATTTTGTCCGGCGATGCGCTAGAAAAGGGCATTGGCGCCATGACCCACGAACGTTGGCAAAGCTTCTTCGAGAGTATGACAGTGGCGGGTGTCTTTGAGCCAACCATCAACTACCAAGCCGCCTACACGTTGGACTTTGTCAATAAAGGCACTGCCTACTACAAAAGCTAGGTCAGTTGCGAAAAAGGGAATTATAGGGCGGTTCTAATCGGTTTGGAGGAGGCTGCCAGCCGCTCTAGACCGCCAAAGACGAGCAGCGCTTACCCTCAGCCTATCTCTGGGAGAGGGGAGTTAGGGATCTAACTGCTCCATTGCTACCTAATGAATGACTGTAGCTAACTTTCGTGCAGCTTGCTGACCGATGGCCAAAGCTACTGCTCGGCAATGGTGACGTTAAAGCCCTTGTTCTTCAAAGTTTCAGCGTGGTAGCGGGCATATTCCAGTTGTTCAAATGCTGCCAACTGCACAAACTTATGGCCGTTCACATCTTTTACAAAAGCATCATTGGCAACTTGCCGAGCTCGCGCCAAGCTTTCCTCTCCGGAGTAGGTGGTCAGCACCAAAAAAGTTCCTTCGCCGCGGTTAGGCCCTAAGGAATCGAGATCGTTGCTGTTCAGGGGCACCGTGAGCAAAGATTCTGAAACAGCGGTTACTTTAGGCTGGGAGGGGCGCTCCAGGCTGGCTGCCACTTGCTCCACCGTTTTCGAGAGGGAAGGAGCAGGTTCCTGTGCAGCCGAGGCCAAGTCGGTTTGTAGACTGTCCAACAAGTTGAGGACATCCTGAAGGGGCTCGACCCGCAACTCCTCCAGATTGGGAGTGTTCGCCAACCCTAGCGCCAACTGACTGGGATCCAGCCTCCCCGAATAGAACTCTTCCCCTACCTGTCCCGGCAGCGGCTCCAGGGGAATCAGGGGCAACTGGGCCAAATCCACCTGGCCAGGGATCCCCCTTTGGATGTTGTGGGTCAGGACAGCGGTTTGGGGAAGCGACAGCTCTTCCGGCCAGATCAACCAGCGCACCCCGAAGCCGATCCCCGCACAGGAGAGGGCCCACAGCAGCAAGAGCCAAAGGGGGGAGAGCACCCCCGCCGGCCGTGGTGTTTCCTCCTCCTCCAAGTCTTCCACGATTTCTTGCATCAGCACAGGTGAAGAGCGCTCTAGGGGGATATCGCTTTCAAGAGGATCGGTCCATGGCAAGGGGACAGATGACCTGCGCTGCAAACGTTGCCAGAGGCGAAATCGCTCCAATTCCTTGAGCTCATCCAGATGTAAACAGCTCAGCGCTTCCTGAAGCGTCAGTTGAGGAGTTGGCTGGGTTTGCTGGGCCCTTGGTAGGGGTCGAGTAGCATCTGAGGGAAGTGGAGAAAAACTCATAGACAACTCACCCTCGCCAGACTAAGAGCTGGGAAGCAAGCAGAACCAAGCCGGTGCTGAACCCGGGAACTGCCCAACCGCAGAGCCAACCCCAGGGATAAAGGCAAGCCATTACTACCATGCCACAAGCCGAAGGCCTTCTTCTAGGGATTTGCCGCAAGATAGAGGTCGCGCACATCCGCTGGCAGATGCCGAAGCAGGAGCTGGCGAGCGGAGGCAACAATGGCATCCACCTCTTCCGGCGCGAGGTAGTACCGGTCAGCTTTGAGCTGGGCGGCGATGCGATCCGGTGACCAACCAAACCGATCCCGTAGCAGCAGAATGAAGCGCATATCTCCCGGCAAGTTGTCCAGAGCGGCGGTCAGGTAACAGGCCAATGCTGGCGAAAGAGAGGGCTTCGCTGCACCGGCGCTCGCGGTTTGAGGAGGGGTGGCCTCACCCTCTGCCGTGCCGTCAGACCGCCCCGCAAAAGACCAGATCAGCTCGCGGATTTGCGCCGCCAGCCAGGGCGCCAGCACCGGATCCCCGCCCCCCTCACTCTGTAGCGTGCGGGCATCGAGATGCTGAAGGCGCGCATAAAGGTGCAGCCAAACCTCCTCTCGAGCGGCAGCCCGCCGCTCCGGGGGCAGATGCTCGGCCAGGATCCCATCCACCCAGGCGCAGTAGCGGCAAAACAGGGCGATGAAGTAGCGCGCCGCCTGCGGCTGCCGTTGAAAGGCCCGCAGCAGTTCCAGATCGCTGTGGTGGGCTACCCCCTTCACGATAGAAGCCTCGCACTCCGGCCAAAGGGGAGTCACCACCTCAACCATAATCTCTCTCGCCAGAAAGAAGCTCTCTAGCTATTTTCCAAGATCTCTCGACAGGCCGATAGCAACTGCTCCTGCTCCGTCAGGGTTCTCAGGCCAATGCGCAGATAGCGATCCCCCAGCTCTGGAAAGCTCAGGCAATCCCGCACCAGGATGCGGTGCTGCCGCAACAGCTTTTCTTGAATCTGCGTAGCGGAGCCAGGGCAGCGCACCAGTACAAAGTTAGCCTGACTGGGCCAGGGATCCCAGCCGGGTAGCGCCTGCAGACCGCTCAACAAATGCTCCCGCGCCATCGGCAGCCAGGCCAGGGTGCGCCGGCGAAAGTCTTCATCCGCCAGAGCCGCCGCCACCGCCACCGCCGCCAATCCGTTGACGCTCCAGGGATCCCGCCACTGCCGCCAGCGCCGCCAGTGATCCGGGTGCCCCACAGCAAAGCCGATGCGCAAGCCGGGCAAGGTAAAGAACTTGGTCAGCGAACGGATGACGATGGTGTTGGGGTGGGCCTCCAGGTGAGGGATCAAAGTCTGGCTGCGGGGCAGCTCTCCCACCTCTGAGCCGGCGTTCAGAGGGGGGAGCTCCTGCGGGGCGTCTCCTGGCAAAAAGTCCATAAAAGCTTCATCCACCACCACCTGCTCAAACTGGGTCAGGAGGGGCAAGAGGTCTTGCCGGAGGAAAAGCCGGCCCGTCGGGTTGTGAGGATTGTTCAGCCAGAGCACCCGGCCTGTCTTGTCCGCCCGGATCCCTTTCTGCAGCAAGGCTAGGGTGGGGGATCCCTGAGAGGGCCAAAGATCCAAACCCCTGAGGGTTACACCCGCCGCCCGCAGGGCCCGTTCATAGTCCCCAAAAGCCGGTCGGGGCAGCCAAACCTCCCGCCCCTGGGCATCGCGGGCGGCCCAGGTGAGCAACTCCGCCGCCCCATTGCCCACGAAGATCCACTCCGGATCGACCGCCCAGCGCCGCGCCAAACAGGTCCGCAGCTCGCGGTAGTCGGGATCCGGATAGCGGCTGATCACAACTGGATCCGGCGCCGACAGGGCGCGAGCCAGAGCTTGCAAAACCGACTGCGGAGGGCCCAGGGGGTTGAGGCTAGCCGAAAAATCCAAAATAGCCTCAGCAGGGCAGCCGGCGATGGCTGCCCCCCAAGCTCGATTGCCACCATGCTGAGGCCGTTGCACGCCTATCCATCCCAAAGCTCAGGTTCACCGAGAGAACTCCGCCTGAGGAGCGCGAACGGCTGGGATCTCGTCAAACTCCCGAAGACTTGTGGCCACCTGCCACCGCATCGCGGAAAGTTTTGCCTGCGGTGAAAGTCGGGACAATGCTGGCCGGGATCACCATCTTCTCGTTGGTCTTTGGGTTGCGACCTTCCCGTTGTTTGCGTTTGCGGGCCTCAAAGGAGCCGAAGCCCACCAGGGTCACCTTCCCTTTGGGTTCACCGTTTTCATCGCGGGATGCGACCTCTTCGACAATGATCTCCAGCGCCGCCGTCAGGACAGCTTCAGCTTCTTTTTTGGTTACGTTGGCGCGATGAGCGACGGCATCCACAAGCTCTGCCTTGTTCATCCTGATCTCCTCGTGAGTTAGGCAATAGGGTTAAAACCGACTCTGGCCGCGTACTCGCGAGGGGCTGCGAAGCAACCACGGCCCAGAGTGTTCTCAGTCTGTAGGAGCGGGGCTTGCCCTGCACTGCGCCAAAGCGCCGCTGGCGCGAATGGCAGGATTGTGGCAGTTTGGCTCCAAATCACTGACATATTCTACAGCCAAGTTAGGGTAGAAGCCGGTTGGAGAAGGGATTTTAGGGGGGCTGAGCGGAATTTTTGGGGAACAAAGAGAGATCAACCGATAATCCTAATACCCACTCCCCTCGGATGCCGGGGCAAGTCCCGCCCAGGGCATCACAGGTCGCGTTGGAAGTAGGCCCGCATCACCTCGCGGAAGATCGGGGCTGCTCGGGATCCACCCCCGCCGCCACTGTTTTCCAGAAAGACCACGACCACCAATTCGGGCCGGTCGGAGGGCGCATAGCCGACAAACCAGGCGTGAGAGCGCCGCGGCGGATCCTCGGCAGTGCCAGTTTTGCCAGCGGTAGGGGGAAAGCCCGGCCCCAGGTTGGCGTTGCCGCCAGTGCCGTAGACCACAACATCCCGCAGCCCCTGTTGCAAGATCTCCAGGGTAGCGGGGGAGAGACCTACCTTCTGCCGCAGGGGCACGGCGCTTTCCGGGATCACCTGCTGCGAGAGCAAGGGACGCACCCGCCAGCCGCCGTTGGCCACCGCTGCTGTGACCACCGCCATCTGCAGCGGCGTGGCGGTGATAAATCCCTGGCCGATGGACATGTTCACCGTATCGCCCACATACCAAGGCTCGCGCCAGTGGCGCTGTTTCCAGTCGGCGTCAGGCACCAGCCCAGCAGCTTCCCCCTTAAGGCCGATCCCGGTCAATTGCCCCAGCCCGAAGCGGCGCGACCATTCTTGCAGGGGGGCGGCCTTGGTGCCCAGGGCAATCTGGTAGAAGAAGGTGTCGCTGCTGTAGGCCATCGCCTGGCGGTAGTTCAGCCGCCCGAAGCCGGCACGGTTCCAGTCCCAGAACCTCCACCCGCCCACCTGGATGTAGGGGCCGGTCTGCAGCACCGTATCCGGGGGAAAGGCCCCCGACTCGATCCCGGCAGCGGTGGTGATGATTTTGTAGGTGCTGGCGGGGGGATAGGGCCGCAGGGCGCGGTTGAGGAAGGGAAAGTCCTTCTGTTGCAGGCTCTCCCACTGGGCTTGGGTGATGCGGCTGGAAAAGAGGTTGGGATCAAAAGTGGGATAGCTGGCCATGGCCAGGATCGAGCCGTCGCGGGGATCCAGGGCGACTACTGCTCCTTTCTGCTGGCCCAGGGCTTGCTCTGCCGCCTGCTGCAGGCGTACGTCCAAAGTCAGCTGCAGGGTGTTGCCCGGTTGGGGGGCTTGTTCTCCCAGCACCCGCAGCACTTCTCCCATGGCGTCCACCTCCACCTGGCGCCCGCCCCACTGGCCGCGCAGATGGCTCTCGAACAATTCCTCCACGCCCATCAGGCCGACGATATCCCCCAAGCGATAGCTGGGGTCGGCCCGCAGTTGTTCTTGCGAGATCTCGCCGGTATAGCCCAGCAGGTGGGCGGCCAAGTCGCCATGGGGATAAAACCGCACCGTCTCCGCCTCCACCATCACCCCCGGCAGTTCGCGGCTCATCTCTTCCAGTTGAATGACCACCTGGGGGCTGGCGTTGCGCAGGATGCGTACGGGAAACGGGGAGCGGTAGCCGGCCTGTTCCAGCTTTTGGGCAATTTCTTCGGGGGCCATGTTCAAGGCTTGGGCCAGCTTGGGGATCGTCTCCTGCCAGCCCTGCCGCGACTGCACCAACGGCCACAGGAAGACTGAGTGGGAGAGCTGGCTGCCCGCCAGCAGCACGCCGTTGCGATCCACAATGCGCCCCCGTTCCGGCGGCTGGGGCAAGAGGCGAATGCGGTTGGTATCGGCCAACTGGCGGTAATACTGGGTGCGCACCAGTTGCAGGTAGGCCAGGCGGGATCCCAGCCCTCCCAGGAGCAAGCCGCTGGCCAGCAGGAGCAAAACCAGGGCCCGATAACCCTGACCCACCGTTTTGGCCGGCGGGGATCCCAGCCAGCGAGGGCTACTGGTCGGCGGGGGAAGGACGCGGCGCGAGTCGGGGGGCCTGGAGTGGGGGGAAAACAGGGTTTTGGGATCCCGTCCCGCGGATGTGGCGGTGCCGCCAACAGGGTAAAGTTTGGCCATGAAGAATTGCCGCAAAAGTTGCAACTCATCCGCCCAGCGCCCAACGTCGCACGTTTGGGCGGGTCGTCTCAGCCTCCCTCCAGTATCCCTGGCTGCGGCCAGCCTCGTCCAGGAGAGTTGCTGTGGATAGGGTAGAACAACAGCGGCTACGACAGGCTGCCTGGCTGATGCTGGGCAATGGCCTGCGCCTGGGGTTGTCCGGGGCCTATTTCATCCTGCTGGCGCGGCTGTTGGGGCCGGAAGCCTTTGGGGTGTTCTCCGCGATTTTGGCCTGCAGCAACCTGGCCGCCCCGTTTGGCCATTGGGGCCAGTCGGAACTGCTGATCCAGCGCCTGAGCGGCCGGGGATCCGCGGCGGCTGCCCAGGAGATCGGCCCCAGCTTGTGGTTGGCCGGGCTAGGCTGTGGGGGGATGACGCTGCTGTTAACACCTCTGTTGAGCCTTTGGCTGGCCGGGATCTCCCCCCTCGTGGTGGGGATCCTGCTGGGGAGCGACCTGCTGTTTATCGCCATCCCTGAGGTGTACAGGGGGATCCTGATCGGGCAAGAGCGGGTTGCCGGCGTGGCCCTCATCGATACCAGCATGGCGCTGGGGCGGGTTGGCGCTGTGCTGCTAGCGGTGGCTCTGGGTTGGGGATCCCTGGTGCAGTGGGCCGTGCTGTACGGTCTGATGGTGCTGGTCGTGCTGCTGCTGATGGCGCGGGGGATGGGACGGTGGAGTAAGCTTTCTCCCCCCTTGGCCTGGAGAGATCTGGGGGAACGGCTGGCGGCGGGCTGGGATTTTGCCGTGGGGCTGGCGGCGGCAAAAACCTTCACCGATTTGGACAAGCTGCTTTTGCCCCGTCTGGCCTCGGCAGCAGCAGGGGGGCTCTACAGCGCCGCCTACCGGGTGATCAACTTCTCGCAAACGCCGATGATCGCCCTGCTCACCAGCCACTTTGCCGAGCTGTGCCGCCAAGGACAAAAGGGCCTACAGCAGGGCTGCCGCTACGCCTGGCAGCTCTTCCCTTGGGTGGTGGGCTATGGCAGTTTGGCCGCCCTGGGGATGGCGCTGGGATCCTACGGGATCCCCTGGGTGCTGGGATCGGCTTACCAGGAAACCGCTCTCATCCTGCGCTGGCTCAGCCCGGTCATCCTGCTGGAAGGGATCCACCTGCTGCTGTCTCACCTGCTCACCGGAGCCGGGCTGCAAAAGCCCCGCAGCCGCCTGCAACTGGCGGCACTGGGTCTGAACGGGCTTTTGAATGGGATTTGGATCCCGATGTGGGGCTGGCGAGGAGCAGCCTTGGCCACTTTGATCTCAGAAGTAGCCCTGCTGCTGGCCTTGCTGCTGCTAATTCAGCGGCAATTACGCCCTCTGGAGGGATCCCCTGAAGCTACGGGGCCTTGACGATCTTGTAGGTGGCTTTGGCATCGGGGCCGAAGGTGATCACATCCCCCGACTTAAGCTGGTGGGTGGTCAGCTTCTGGCCGTTGATCAGGAGGCCGTTGGTGCTGGGCCTACCCTCCAGATCCCCATCGAGAATGCGGTAGTAGTATTCTCCCTCCTTCTCAGCAGGGACGCGTAGCAGCATGGCGTGGTAGCGGGAGGCGTATTGGGAGTTGAGGCAGATGTCGTTGGCCAGGTCGCGACCAATGAAGTATTTTGCAGCGGTCAGCACCTGGCTGCGGCGGCCATCTCGATCCTCCACGACCAAGATGTGCTGCTGAGCACTTGGAGGAGAAGGCACAGAATCAACCATAATTCCTTCCGCTGCAACTGCCCGAATCTAACCCTAGCACCATACTATACAGACAAAAGCTCGACCCTGGCATTGGCAGAGCTGCAGAATCGCCTACCCGAGATGGTCTGCCGAATCTCAAAGTCGGCCACGGGCACTTTGCAGTAGCGGGCCCACCAGCCCTGGGAAAAGGGTGTAGGCCCCCACCGCCCACTGAGCCATGCCCACCACGACCTCCGACTTCGACTGGCGAGCGGCGTCCCAAATGGCTGCAGCCACGTCTTCCGGCTGGCTGACCCAAAAGCTCTCTAGTGCCTGTTGCATCCGCTGCCGCGCCGCGCTGCTTGAGCCTTGGGACTCGCTTTCGGGAGAGACCTCCGGCGCCGCCTCATCAACAAAAACGGCTCGCTTGAGAAAACTGCTGTTGACTGGGCCGGGGTGGACGCCAATTACCTGGATCCCATGGGGTTGCAGCTCTAGACGCAGCGCCTCCGTTAGCCCACTGACCGCATACTTGCTGGCACAATAGGCAGTCATCTGGGGCAGGGGCATCTTGCCGCCGATGGAGCCCACGTTGATGATCTGGCCTTGTTTGCGCTTCAGCATGTGGGGGAGCACAGCCCGGATGGTGTACAGGTAACCCCAAAAATTAACCGCCATCAGGGCTTGCCAGTGTTCCAGCGTAGTCTGTAGGAAGGGGCCGCTCAGGCAAATGCCGGCGTTATTGATCAGGCAGTCGATGCGGCCGTAGCGCTCTAGGGTGGCCTCCACCAGGTTTTGCACCTGTTCCGGTTGCGTCACGTCAGTGGGGACAGCCAACACTTCTGCATTGAGGCTTTGCTCCAGCTCGATGGCTGTTTGCTTCAGGGTTTCAGCCGTGCGGGCAGCCAGCGCCAGGCGGTAGCCACCGCGGGCAAAAGTAAAGGCGGTGGCCCTGCCAATACCCTCGGAAGCGCCTGTAATTAAAACAACATCAGCCATCCTGCTGCTCCCCACTTTTTGGGTTAGGATTCTTCCTTCTGTTGTAACTCCTCCGGAGAGCGGGGATCCTTGGCCATCTGAGAGCGTATGATACGGAACGGCAGCAAAGATAGGGTTTATGGCCTCCACTTACTCGTTTGATATTGTCAGCGATTTCGATCGGCAGGAGTTGGTGAACGCTGTGGATCAGGCCCAGCGAGAGATCAAACAGCGCTACGACCTCAAGGATACCCAGACGGAAATTGCGCTGGAGGAGGGATCCCTGACCATCACCACTGCCAATGAGATGGCTCTCAATTCCGTTCGCGATCTGCTTCTCACCAAAGCGGCCAAGCGGGGCCTCTCCCTGAAGATCTTCGACTTTCAACCCCCGGAGAGTGCCGCTGGCAACCGGGTGCGCCAGGTCGTTCGTCTCAAAAGAGGTATCGATGCGGCGCTGGCCAAGCAGATTGCCAAGCAAATCCGCGACAACTTCAAGAAGGTGCAGCCCTCCATTCAAGGGGATCTGGTGCGGGTTTCCGGCAAAGACAAAGATGAGCTACAGGCGGTCATTCAAATGCTCAAGCAGCAGGATTACCCGGTGGCGCTGCAGTTTGTCAATTACCGGTAGCACGGCCACAGCAGGCAAGGGATCCCAGCTCGCGTAGCCCCTTGGCTCTTGGCTTTTTGGGAGCTAGCCCACAGAGAAGGCCAGAATCCTTTACCATGGGTAGGTAGTGATCTCCATCTCCAACCGCAGCTCTACCGCGCCAGTATGTACACCATTTCTGAGTTCGATCGCCTGATCCAGTTTCTCCCGGTGGAGATCCGACCCGAGGTGCAGATCGAGATTGGATCCCCTGACCAATCTCGGGTTGTGCAGCCGCTCTGGCGCTTTCCCTGGCAGAAGTACACTCGCTTTGCCATCGACCTGAGCCGTTGGCAGAAGCTGAGCCCCGATCAACAGAAGATCTACTTTTTGCGGGAAGCCGTGATGACCACCGAGCTGGCCTTGGGAGACAACTGGTCGGCGCTATTGCTGTATCCCGCCCTAATTGGGGCCGGCAGCATGGGCATTTTGGTGGAGCTGCAGATGGGAGATAACCTTGGCGTGGGCTTGGCAGCCGGCTTGGCGGCATCGGCGGTGTTTCTGCTGCGTAAAGCAGAAAAGGGACAAAAAGCGCAAGTCGCAGCCGATGAATTCGCCGTGCGCTATGCCTCCCAAAACGGCTACACCTCTGAACAGGCGGCTGCCATTTTGCTGAGTGCCCTGCAGCAGGTAGCCATCCTCGAAGATCGCGTTAAGAGCGACTACGACACCACCATGCGCCACCGCAACCTGGAGTTCCTGGCCCAGCGGGGCCTCGGCTCCGGCACCTTGACCATCAATCCCAAGTACCGCAACAAGGGCCAGAACCCCAACCCCTACCAAAATCCCTTTCAGCGTTGAGCAGTTCCTGCAAACTAGGTGGGGGATGACTCCCGACCCTCATCTTTGTTGAGTAAGCACAACATGGCTGACGCCACGCTGCGCGAACCGATAGCGTACCGGCTTCACGCTTCCCAGACTTGTTGGTACAGAGGTCTCAGCGTGCTGCCACCGTGCAACCCACGGCGGGAAACTCTCCAGAGATTGAACTTGTTCGCCTCACTTGTAGCACGAACGGCTTTCATCCCGACACTGATTGGCTCTTCACCCATACAGTGCGGGGCTTCCCGCCGATTAAGCTAAACTCAGACAACTCAGACAACTTTGGGGAGCACCTAGGCTTGCTTAAGCTTCCTCTTCCAGTTCTTGGATCTCTTCCGTAGGGTTGTGTCCAGTCGCTTTGTCTTCCTCAATCTGAACTGTACCAGTAGGGTTGTAGTACCGGCGCACATCCCACTCAGTAATCCAACGGCGAATAATTGACCGCACGGTAGTTGTGCCGTAAAGAGGAGGGAGCTCAGACAGTGATGGCCGTACCCAATCAGGGTAGGCTTTCTGGTAGAGATCCGCCACCTTGTGCAACATCGCTTGAATGGCCACCTGAGCTTCCGAACAGGAACGGAGGGGGATAGCCCGCCGAATGGCCTCCATGCCGGCCCTTACAGCTTCCTCAGAAACATGCTTCTGGCGCGCCATCTCAGGTGCCTTCTCCCAATCCCCTTTTTCCTGCAAGATAGACTGCTCAAAGTCGCGGGTTACTGCTGCCACTAGAATTAGCGGAGCTGCTTTTAGTTCTTCAGGTAAAGTTTCCTTGCCAAACAAGTGGCCAAGAACGCGGTAGGACTTGACCCGCTGCAGGATGCTGTACTGTGCAATCAGCTCGATCTCATCCACCAAAACCACCAAGCCCCTGAGCCCTATGGCCCGACATAGCTGAGCAGAAAAAGCCAGGCGCTGCCAGTGCAAACTTTCCGCAGGAGGTAGCTTGCCGACGGAGTGAGCCCCTGCCAGACCGTGATCCCGAAGTCTCTGCCGCACCTCTGAGAGCCTCAGAGTGGATTCACCGGCCCAAAAGCGGACAATAGCATCTAGTTTCTCATCGTCACCCTCTAGCCTTTGGTGTAAAGCTAGAGTAGCCGGCCACCAGCCCTCTCCAAATCGCCATTGGTTAACCCAAAGCTGGAACTCCTGGAAAGAAGGCTGTTTGTACTGCAGACGACCTGCAATGCCTTGGAGCCCGCGCTCAGCCATGTCAGGGAGTTCGATTTCGGCAAGGATGCGGGGAATTAGGCGACTAGGATTGCCAAGAGGCAGCTCTTTAGAGATGACAACCAGCGAGGTGGCAAAACCCTGCTTCTTTGCTTTTTCCTGCAGAGTTAGTAGAAGATGAGACTTACCAGTTCCAAAGTCCCCCTTCACGAGCATCCCCCCAGGCTCTAAGCTGGGGGCGTTGCATAATTCCCAAAACTTCTCTTCGACCTCTTGTTGCCAAGAGCCAAGTTCTGCAACTGCAAATGGATTGGGAACACCGTTTCGCAGCGCTTCAATCGCTCGTCGGGCTACAAGTGATGCGCTCATTGAAGTTGAACCATAGTTGTACAAGGATTGGGATAATTGGGAGAATATACCTCGTTCTCAATTCGAGTTTGCAAAGCCCGGTACTTATGGTAGGACAAAAGTTCTGATTCAATAAAATCTGGAGGAGCCATGAAGATTAGGACTGTTTTCTCAAGCTTACTCTCTGCATCGATAAACTCTCGCAAGGTTTCGTAAAGCTCAATAATTTGCCTACGAGTGAAGATTGGACGTCCATTTTCTCTTCGCTCGTAGTAATGAAACAGACTGACAAGAATTGCTGTCCAACCGAACTGACGCGTGAAAAGCCTCAGAAAAGAAAGTAGGATCTCTCGAGAATTTGTCCTATCAATCTTTCGAAAAATAGCTGCCCCACGCACTTGACTAATAGATTTCAGTGTGCCTTTGAGCCACTCCTGAACCGCAAGGCACAAACCTTCTAGAGTGCCTGGACTTTGGAGAGGCTCGTAGATAAGACGGGAAATAGCCTTGCGAAAGTCGAGAGCCAGAGAGTAGTCCTGAAAAATCAGCTTCTTAATTTCTCGCTGGAACTGTATGTTGATCTCGCGGGCCTCAACTTGGTAAAGCTCCGCCAGTTCCTCTAAAGTGCAGTCTTGAAGTTCTGAGCTGGGGGAATATCCAATTTTTCTGAGAATGCTATAGCGCAGTTCTCTGGCAAAAGATTCCCAGTCTACCCTCTGAGCAAGGGCAAACCAAAAATTCTCAATTGAATGTAGATTGATGCGCTCTTCGCTTAGATCAAAAAGCCGAAAAGAAGAAAGAGATAGCTTTTCCTGAAGAGATTTGTAGAGGTGGGAGTAGGAATCTTTTGGGACGACGGCTAGCTTGACGGTTGCACCACCCGCAGGGATGAAGGATCCCAGGTAGTCTTTCTCAAGACAACGCAGCCATAAATCAAGCTGTAGACGACTCTGGGTTTCCCCACTCATAGACGCTCAAACTCCAAAAGATAGTAAATATGTTCCTCACCGCGTTCATCGCGAATGCGATAGCAGCGACCTGAGCGCGTGCCTGTAGATGCAGAGAAGATCAAGCGATAGCCATCCACATTGTTGATTGGGTTTCGATCTAGAAGGTAAAGATGTCGCGTAAATTCTGCTTCTGTGTAGTCTGAGTTATTGAGGTGGAGAACATCGAAGACATCTCGCGCAGCTACACTTATGGAGTTAGGCAGTTGCTCCACACGCTTTCTCAGGTAGCCTGACGCAATTCTTGCTGCCTTCCAAATGAGCTGAAGGACAGCCTGGGGATCAGTCTCTTTGCTCTTGGCGGCTCTTGCTCGCTTGATCGCCTCAGCAATAGCACTGGGCCGCTGGGATCGGAAAATCTTGCGGTCGATACGTACCCCCTCTCTGGCAAAGTGCACTAAGGCAGGAAAGGCCACAAAAATGTTGGGATTCTCGGTAGGAAGCCAGGGCTGGTCTACCCGTTCCCCCACTTCGCGGGCCAGGTCTTCAAGGGAGGAGGTGGACAAAGCTTGCTGGGCTTGTTCAAGAGCTCGCCTCACCAGCTCCACTTGGGAGAGAGCTTTGTTGAGGGCAGAGCCGCAGCTTTCTACCTGGCGGTTTACTGCTTGGAGATCTCCCCTTTTGCTAGCAGCTTGAGCACTGCCTACCGCTTTCGTCACTTTCTTAGTTAGCTCAACTAAGCTGGCCAGCTCGCCGTCGAGAGCTTTGAAAGACTCCTCAAACATTGTTCTTCCAATTTTTCGACAAGGTAGCACTGCCAGGGAGTAAGATGCAAGACTCAGCCCCGCTTGGATTGCTCAGGGCATGCGCAGCTCCCCTTCCACCTCCAGGCGGGTGTAGGGGCCGACGGCGAGGAAGCGCTCCCCTAGCATTTCGGCAGCGGCAGGTTGGATCCAGCCCATGCGCTGCAGCAGGTGCAAAGCCAAGGCATATTTGGCCCGCGCGGCCCCATCCTGTACCTTGATGGCCAGGCCCATCCCCTCTCCGACGCGCCCAATGCACTGGATCCCTTCGGCGCCGGACTTGCTGACCAGCTCGCCTTGGGTGGCCCGCATCAATTCTGTGTCGAAACATCCCTGTCCGGCCACCATTTCCGGGTGGTGGGTCATGGCGCGGGCGATGGCCTCCAAGTCGGGCCGCTCGCCGGCAGTCAGTTGGGCATACAGGGAGGCCAGGTGGTTGAGTTGTAACTGGTAAGTGGGCACGCCGCAGTCATCGCGGGCAAACAAAAACTCTTCCGAGGGCATCTGCAATAGATCCGCCAACTTAGCCCGCACCAGGGCCTGAACGGGGTGTTGCCGCTGGGCGTAGTCCGGCAGGGTCCAGTTCTGGGCGCGGCTTGCTAGCAGCATGCCAGCATGCTTGCCGGAGCAGTTGTGGCACAGGGGGCTGGGCTTGCCGGGTGGGGTGGGGCAGACCAGCAGCTCGGGAGACAGATCGGCGCGCCAGAGCATGCTGAACACCTGCCGCGCATGGGCCGTGGTGCCCTGATGGGATCCGCACATAATGGCGATATCCTTCTCGCTGAGGCGGTAGCGCTCGCGGATGCCGGTGGAGAGCATGGCCAGCGCTTGGAAGGGTTTGAGCGCAGAACGGGCAAAAACAGGGGTGGTGCTGTTGCCGGCCATGGCCAGGGAGCGCCCGCGGCTATCGGCCACGACCGCTTGGCAATGATGGATAGATTCGGTCAACCCTTCCCGCAAAACATGGATCAACAGTTCGGGGGTGGTGGAACGATTCTCAAATGACATGAAATCCTGGGAAAGGGCCGACGAGTCTGAAAAAAGGATGTGTACTTTAATCAAATCATACGCGCAGATCCGGCGCGAGACGTTGTCGGAACCTTTCTAAGTAGCAAAATAGAACAGTTGCCTCTGGATCCCTGACTTCTGCCATGTCCTTAGCTCCACTGGTGTTTTTGGTTTGTCACGGCAGCCGGGATCCGGAATACCAACAGGCGGCGGCGGATTTGCTGGCCCGCGTGCGGCAGCGGCTGGCTCCTCAGCCGGTGGAGCTGGCCCAGTTGGAAGGTCAGCCCCTGACCTTGGCAGAGCAGATTCACAGACAATTGGCCTCCTGTCTGGATAGAGTCGATGGGCCGGTGGTGCTGCTGTCACTGTTTATGGGCGGGGGATCCCATGTGGAGGAGGATTTGCCGGCTGCGGTGGAGCAGGTTCAAGCTCGCTGGCCGCGCCTGCAGTTGCTGCTGACGCCCCCCATCGGCCAGCACCCGGCCCTGCTCGATTTGGTGGCGGCTCGCGTGGTTGCGGCGCAGCGGTTGGGGGAACTGACCCACGGCTGGATCCTATTTGGCCATGGCAGCCGCCTGCCGGGATTTGCCGCCCAGCTCCAGGCCGGGATCCAAGCTCTGGAACAGCGCCTGCCCGGAACCCCCATCCACCTGGCTTTTGCCGCCCAGCCCCCGACACTGGAAGCGGCTGTAATCCATTGCCTGCGTCTGAGCCAGTATCGCCTGCGGGTGCTGCCGTTTTTTCTTTTTCCGGGCGGTCTGCTGCGCGCTTTACAAGAACAAGCTCAGCGGCTACAGCGAGAATGGCCCTTGCTGCAGATTACGGTGGAGCCGCCCCTCTGGCGGGATCCCCAGGTGGTACAGGCCATCCAGGAGACCCTGCAGACGGCCTGTCTGACCGGGAAGTAGGGTTGGTTGGTCAAAACTGTCCTGTTCCAGCAGAATAGATATTTCCGACAAGCTATTGGGATTTGAGATGGGCAAAGTGTATCTGGTGGGAGCAGGGCCTGGGGATCCGGGACTGCTGACGGTGAAGGGCAAAGCGCTGCTCGCCCATGCGGACGTGGTCATCTACGATGCCCTGGTGGGATCCCCCATTTTGGATCTGATCCCACCCACAGCAGAACGAATCTACGCCGGCAAACACTGCGGCGCCCATACCCTCCCGCAGGAGCAAATCACCGCCTTGCTGATCGAGAAAGCCCAGACGGCAGCCGTGGTGGTGCGCCTCAAGGGCGGGGATCCCTTCATCTTCGGGCGGGGGGGCGAGGAGATGCTGGCGCTGGTGCAGGCCGGGATCCCGGTGGAAGTGGTGCCGGGAATTACGGCGGGCATGGCCGCCAGCGCCTATGCTGGGATCCCACTCACCCATCGCGACCTCAGCTCCTCGGTTGCCTTCGTAACCGGCCATGAGGCGGTAGGGAAATACCGCCCCCAGGTCAATTGGCGTGCCCTAGCCGAGGCCGTAGAAACCTTGGTGATCTACATGGGTATGCACAACCTCGGCCACATCGCCGCCGAATTGTTGGCCGGCGGCAAAGCTCCCGACACCCCCGTTGCCCTGATCCGCTGGGGCACCACGCCGGAGCAAGAGATTCATCTGCTCCGTTTGGAGACTCTAGCCGGTCAGCCCTCGCCTGTAGCACCGCCCGCCATTGTCGTGGTGGGAGCGGTGGTCAATCTGGCCGGCCTGTTGCCCACTCTATGTCCGCTTGCCCCTTCAGAGCCTCAATGAACGCCTTTTTTCGCAAGCTGAGGGCGCTCTTTGCCGCCTACTACGCCTACATGCTGGAGTACCGGGCGGAGCTGATCCTGTGGGTGTTGGCCGGATCCCTGCCCTTGATCATGATGGGGCTCTGGAGCGAAGCCGCCCGTTCAGGAGATTTCTCGCTCTCTTCCCTGGAGTTCAGCCGCTATTTTCTGGCCGTGTTCCTGGTGCGCCAGTTCAGCATCACCTGGGTGATCTGGGACTTTGAGCGGGAGGTCGTCGAAGGCAAGTTATCGCCGCGTCTGTTGCAGCCTCTGGATCCCGCTTGGCACCACGTCGCCAGCCACCTGATGGAGCGCCTGGCCCGTCTCCCCTTTACCATAGCTTTGATTGCCTTCTTTTTCCTGCTCTACCCCCGTGCTTTTTGGATCCCGTCTTGGCAACAGGTGGCACTGGGATCCCTGGCCATTCTGTTGGCTTTTGCCCTGCGCTTTCTTATGCAGTACACCCTGGCGCTGCTGGCCTTTTGGGTGGAGCGGATATCGGCTCTGGAGCAGCTTCATTTCTTGGTGTACCTGTTTTTGTCGGGGGTGATCGCCCCTCTGGAGGTGTTTCCACCGGCGGTGCGCCAGGTCTTGGCCTGGACGCCCTTTCCCTACTTGGTACATTTTCCCGCCGGCCTCTGGGTGGGGATCCCACAAGATATCCCGCGCGGTTTTGCCATGGGCCTGGCCTGGCTGGGGCTGTTTTGGCTGGTCAACCGCTGGCTGTGGCGCAAGGGTTTGCAACGCTACTCCGGGATGGGAGCCTAAACAAACCTATTTCCCAGTCCGCCTGAGCCGGCAGCAAGACTGCTTCTGGAACGACTATTATGGGGCAGGGGTTAGTTGATCGCCAGCATCCTATCTGGACTTAAACTTGCGGCAAGAGGTGAATAGCGCCCTCAGATCATCTCTTTAGTCATTCCTCAACAGCCTCTCCCCCTAGTCATCATGAAGCGCGTATTGGTCGTAGATGACGATCCCCTCTCTTTAAAGGTGCTGAGCCGCCACTTGACTCAGCACGGCTATCGGGTTTGTACGGGCGCTTCGGGTGTAGAAGGGCTGCGCCTGTTTGCCCAAGAGCAGCCGGATGTGGTGGTGTCGGATGTGGTGATGCCGGAAATGGATGGCTTCGAGTTTTGCCGGCAACTGCGCCAACAGCGGGGCGGCGAACTCGTCCCCTTTATCTTCCTCTCCTCTCGCAGTGAGCTGGACGACCGCGTTCAGGGCTACGAGTGGGGAGCCGATGACTACATCATCAAGCCCTTCGAGCCGCTGGAGTTGGTGGCCAAAATCGAGGCGCAAATCGAACGAGCCCGCCGCACCCAGTTGGAGATTCTGCGCCTGATCCAGCAGCAGACCCAGGCCAAATCCGAAGCCGCCCCCCGCTCCAGCTTAGCCGAGCTTCCCCTCACCCCCGCCGAAGAGCGGGTGTTCCGGGAAGTGATCCGCGGCCTCACCAACAAGCAAATCGGCGAGAAGCTGTTCATTAGCCCGCGCACTGTGCAAACTCACCTGACCAACATCCTCAGCAAGCTTTCTCTGGAAAATCGCTCGCAACTGGTGCGCTTTGCCTACGAACGGGGCTACGTCCCCCAGGAAGAGTCGGGCGACAAAAAATAGGCTGGGAGAGAGAGGGATCCCTCCTAGGCCAGGTGGAGTCTCAAGACGGCAGGCGTTGCCTTGCGCACCCGGCAGGGAATTCGCTCCCTGCCTAAGCGAACAAATGCCTCGTAGCGGTGGCAGCCAGAGAACCCGTAGTACTCTCCCTCCACTTCCAAAACCTCGATCGGCTCCTGCAGGCCGATGGCTTCGATGGAAGCCATCAACGCCCGCACTTTCTCCGGATCCGTCTGCCGCGGCAAGGGGCGACGAATTTGGGCCAGGGGAATCTCGCGAATGTGCGCCATGGTGAATTTTCTCCCTAGGTAAGCTTCTTAATCATACTCGTTATGACTTTGCTCTAGCAAGACTTGCAGAGGGAGTGGATTCTCAGGGCAGAGCATGGCAGGATAGCACCATTCCTCACTGCCCTTTCGCTCAGGAGCCAACTTAGCCATGTGGCAACTCCTCCAAGCTTTCTGGGGAAAGATCGCCGGCCAGGCTCCCCCCGTACCCCCTGGCAAGGTCCCACAAACCTCCCCTGGCGAGATGCCGCTGCAGCCACCTTCTCCCCGCCCAGCAGAAGCCTCTCAGCCCACGCCGGAACCTTCCACTCCAGCAGTGGCTGGGCAAGGTGGGGAAGCGGCGGTGGTGATCGCTGCTCAGGAGCAATCCCCGGACTCTAATGCAGTGGAATTTCTCCTGGGCACCTCTACAGCCAAAAGCATCGGCAGCTTCTGGGCCATGGCCGATACGGGATCCCGGATTTCCCGCATTGCTTCCGCCACCGACAGTGGCCGTGCAGTCAGTTCTATTGCAATTCTCACTAGACTCTCCAGACCAGGCCTTGGCTGAGACTTGGGATCCCTGACCAGATGTCCCATCTTGCCATGGCTGCTGTTGCTCCCTGGCTGGGGTCAACGGCTGTCAGCGCCGGTTTGGAGAAGGTTGCAACACACAGCAGAGTAGCTTGGTAGTCCCGTACTCAGCGCTCGGCGCCGCTAGCGCGAGTAGTGCGGGGCGGAAAAGCCTTAGAGCAGTTTTAGCTGCTGTTCAA
>NZ_JANSIY010000021.1:0-16743 GCF_047462295.1 Synechococcus sp. H60.3
ACGAGGAGGCCAACCGCCTGCTGGCCGAGTACAACTCCCTCTATCAGTAATTGGCCGGTAGCTGGGATGCTGTCGGATTGACGGCGAAATCCGAAGATGGGGAGTGGGCAGCCGCCTGCCCCTTTCTTGGCTTTTGCAAGGTTAGAGGGGAAAGAGAACATGGGGGAATGGATGCAAGTGCTGGTGCCACTGCTGGCAGGGTTGTCAGGGGCCCTCTGGGTGGGATCCCGTTTTCGGCGCATCGAGCGGCCTGTGCTGCTGGGGGCGGCTCTGGGGGGTCTGGCAGGAGGGTTGGGATCCCTGATCTTCATGGTGCCGCTGGATTTTTGCACCTTTGCGCCGGAGCGCAAGGCCATCGACCTCGCTTTTGGCGTGGGGCTGGTGGTGGCGGGCATGGCCATCCCCCTCTGGCCGCTGCTGGCGTGGATCCGCAAGGAACAGGAGCGCCGCCTGGGGATCCCCAGTGCAGCCCCCCAAGAGAGGGGTATCTTCAAGCAGGGGTGGCTGGCCTGGCTGCTCTTGTTGCCCACCTTCACCATTTTGGTGGTGTTTCTCTACTATCCAGGGCTGGATACCCTGCGCCTTTCCACTCTGCTCACCTTTGTGGGTGCACCGCGCAGCCGCTTTGTCTGTGTGGATAACTTTACCGCTCTGCTGACAGATTCCACCTATCTGCGCAGCCTGGGGATTACCTTTGCTATTTCGGCGGCTATCGTGGTGCTAGGGCTGAGCGGATCCCTGTTGATTGCCACGTTGCTCTACCAGCCCATTCGCGGAGCGGCGATCTATCGCATCTTACTGATCTGGCCCTATGCCATTTCGCCAGCAGTGGCCGGCATCATCTTTTTCATCATCTTCAACCCCTTGGGCGGTGTAGCCAACTACTTACTGGGGCTGGTAGGGATCCCACGTTTGAACTGGCTGAGCGATCCCAATTTAGCCCCTTGGGTGGTGATCTTTGCCAGCGTTTGGAAGCAGATGGGCTACAACATTTTGTTTTATTTGGCTGGGCTGCAAAACCTGCCTAAAGATTTGCAGGAGGCGGCTGCCATCGATGGGGCAGGGGCCCTTCGCCGCTTTTTTGCCATCACCCTACCGCTGCTTTCCCCCATCACCTTCTTTTTGGTGATCACCAACATGACCTACGCCTTTTTTGATATTTTTGGCACCATTGATCTGCTGACTGCCGGCGGCCCTTCCGGATCCACCTCGGTGCTGATCTACGAGATCTACAAAATCGGTGTATCGTCGGGCAATTTGGGCAGAGCAGCCGCCCAATCAATTGTGCTCTTCTTAATTGTGGTGGGCCTGACGATCCTGCAATTCCGCACCACCGAGCGTCATGTAACGTATGGAGGATGAGAGTTGAGAGCCCCGCTCCCAGAGGAGAGGGGCTAGGGACGAGGGCTGGCCTTTTTTGAGAGAGAGCAAAATCTAGGACTCGTCGGCGTCCGAAGGCTCAGAAGGGGCAGACAACTCGCGCCACTGCTTGAAAACATTGCCTAGGTTGCGGCGGAACTCGCCAATTCCCAGCAGGGATCCCGGCTCTGGATCCCAAGAAGCCGAGAACACGCCGTAGCTAATACCCAAAAAGCCAAGGCCGAAAAAGGCCAGCGACTCCACCAGGGTAAAGTAAGGTGGCAGAGCCACCACATGGTTGGTTAAGAGATAGTAATTGACAAAAAAGCTGCTCAAGCCAAGGCCAGAAGGGATCCCGGAAAAGACCAAGATCCGCCGCACCATGCGCCGGCTCACCTCCGGAGGGATAACAGCAACCGGCTCTCTTTGGGTCGGCTGCTTCTCCACCTGAGCAGGGGTAGGGCTGGAGCGGCGGCGGGAGGCTTTGGAATAGCGGCTGGACTTGCCCACGAAGGTAGCTCTCCAACAGCGATTTAGCTAGCTGCCTACTTTCTCACGCGGATGTTCAACCGTTCGGCCAGCTCCCGGAAGCGGTCGGGAGAACGTTTGGCAATGTAGTTGAGCAGACGCTTGCGCCGACCGATCATCATCATCAGGCCGCGGCGGGAGTTAAAATCTTTCGGGTTTTTCTGAAGGTGCTGCGAGAGTTGGTTGATACGGCTGGTTAGAAGAGCAACTTGTACCTCCGCAGAACCGGTGTCGGTGTCGTGAAGTCGGTAGGTCTCGATAATCTCCTGCTTTTCTTGCTGCAGTAAGGCCATAAGTTCACAAAAACTGGATGCACTGCCTCAGAATGATAACATCGGCTTTTCGTCCTTTGCTATAGCCGGGTTAGGGGGAGAATAAGGAGATGACGACAACTTCTGGGGATCTGCCGGCCTTGCTGGAGCTGTTGAGCTCTCAGAACTTGGGGGATCGGCTGCGCGCCGTCAACAAAGCCAGAGAGCTCCCCCCGACCGCAGCCTTGACACTGTTGCAGCGAGCTGTAACCGACGAGAATGCCCGCGTCCGCTATGCCGCCATCAGCCAATTGGGCACCCTCTCCGGCGAAGGTGTCGATCCGGCTGCCCTTTTGCCGATTCTGCGACGGTTTTTGCGAGAGGATCCCGAGTTCGATGTGCGGGCTGCCGCCGCCGCCGCCCTGGGGGATCTGAAGCAGCCGCAGGCCCTAGACGATCTGCTAGAAGCCTACCAGCGAGAGACGGAGTGGCTGGTGCGCTTTAGCATTGTCGCCGCCCTGGGCGAGCTGGGTAACCCCGCCGCCTTCGACACCCTAGTGCAGGTTTTGCAGGAAGAAGACGAGCTGCTGACAACAGCCGCCGCCGCTGCCCTGGGAGATCTAGGGGATCCGCGAGCCATCCCCCATCTGGAGCCCCTCATCGATTCGGACGACTGGCAGTTGCGCTACCGCGTCTGCATTGCCCTAGCCCAGCTTGGCACCGAGGCAGCTCGCCCTGGCTTGACCCGCTTGGCTCAGGATCCCCAAGAGCAGGTGGCCGCCCACGCCCGCGCCGCCCTAGCATCTCTGTAGGCAGCCCGCCTCTCGACACTCAGACAGGCTTTGCTCCCCAGCAGATACGAGCTAGCTCATGGCGTTGATGATGTAATCAAAGTAGGGAGCGGCCTCGGCGGCGGAGTCGGGATCCAGCAGGCTGAGGGCTGCTTCCTTCAAGAACACGATCGCATCGATCATACCGGCAATGGGCACGTTGAGGGCATTGTACATCTCCCGCACCCCTATCAGGCCGATGGACTCGATCGGCTCCTTGCTGCCAGCAATGATGCCATAGGTCACCAGACGTAGATACCAGTCGTAGTCCCGCAGGCACTGATTGTAGCGCTTTTCGCCGTAGGCATTGCCGCCGGGTTGTATATATTCGGGTCGCTTGGCAAATAGCCGCTTTTGGGCCTCGTCGATGATGCGCTTTTTATTTTCTGTTAGCACCTGAGCGATTTGCAGACGCCTCTCGCCGCTGCTCATGTAATCTTTGATAGCTTCCAGTTCGCTGACTGAGAGGTAACGCAGTTGGTCATCCGCAGTCTCGATGATCTGGTTGATCACGCTCACGGTAGGGATTCTCCTGTTTTGTAACGCTCTTTCAATTCACTTAATCAAGCCAGCCCAGCAACCCATCCCCCTAGCCAAAGGCTGGCCCAGAAGATGAGAAGACAACTTAGCAAGCTAACTGCTCCCAGTTTAGGATAGGACAGACCTTCCCTCAAGCACCTGGCCCAGCCGGCAGACCGGCTCTAAATCCGGCCCCGCAGCCATTGGGCCATCTCGTTGCGCCGTGGAGCCGCCTCCAGACACACCTCCTCAGTAATCCGTCCCTCCTGGTAGAGCCGAAATAAAGACTGATTCATGGTACACATGCCCTCGTAGGAGCCGTCGGCAATCAGCTCCTCAATCTCGTCCACGGCGCCCCGCTTGATGTAGTCGCGGATAGCATCGGTGTTGCGCATGATCTCGTGGGCCGCCGTCCGCTTACCATCGGTGGTGCGCACCAGCGTCTGGGCAATAATTGCTACTAGAGTCTCCGCTAGTTGCAGACGCATCGGCTCCTGCTCCTCCGGCCGGTAGATCCCCAAGAGACGCTCGATGGTGCGGACGGCACTGTTGGTGTGCAGGGTTCCGAAGACCAAGTGGCCAGTCTGACCAGCCTTCAGAGCCGTATCCACCGTTTCCCGATCCCGCATCTCCCCAATCAGGATGATGTCTGGATCTTCCCGCAGCGAGGCCTTTAGGGCGTTGGCAAACTCCAGAGTGTGGATCCCAACCTCCCGCTGCCGCACCATCGATTTCTTGCTTTGGTGGACGAACTCGATGGGATCCTCAATGGAGATGATGTGCTTGGCGAAGTTGGAGTTGATGTAGTCCACCATCGCCGCCAGAGTCGTGGACTTACCGGAGCCGGTGGGGCCAGTTACCAGAACCAGGCCCTTGTGCTCTTCGGCAATGCGCTTCAACACCTCCGGCGCTCGCAACTGCTCCAAGGTCAAGATCTTGAGCGGGATCAGACGCATCACCATCGCCGGCCCCAGCAGGGAAACAAAGCAGTTGACCCGGCAGCGCACCAGGCCTTCGTACTGGATAGCGGTATCCAGCTCCAGGCACTCCTCAAATTGCCGGATTTGGTTTTCCGGCAGGCTTTCCCGCAGCCAGCCATAGAACATCTCAGTAGTGGTGACCGGGTAGTTACTCAAGACCATTTGCCCCCGATCCCGGAAACGGGGCACCTCTCCCACCCCTAGGTGAATGTCCGAGTAGCCTTTTTCGTAGGCTTCCTGCACCAGTTGGCGCAGCGTCGGGCCAGCGGGGGCAGACTTAGGAGCAGCGGGGGCCACCGGGATCCGTCCAGCAGCCGTTGGTCGAGCCGGCGGCCCAAAAGGCGGAGCAGCCGGACTGGGGCTGGGGGGAGACACCTGAGGCCGGGCGGCAGGAGCTGGAGCGGGCGGTGGCATCTGCGAGGCAGTTGCAGGGCCAGGCATGGGCACTGGCGTCTGAGGCGGAGCGGCAGCCACGCCCGGTGGAACGGGTCGACCCAAGATGGGTTTGGGAGCACTGGTGGCAGGACGCGATCTAAGCCCTTGAGGGGGAGAGGCAGCCAGTACCGGATCCAACTGGGTTGGGGGCTCCACCGGCGGCGTCTGCGCAGCCTCCCGCGCGGGGCGCTGGATATCAGGCGGGGTCGGCGGCTTCCAACCGGAGTCTAAGTCAGTGGGAAATTGGTTCTCAGGGCTGACCTCGCTCATAACAGGCCTCGCTTCTGGCAGGATCTGCGTCGATTTTAAGCTAGTATGCCCAGCTTGAGCAGAGGGTTAGCTTTCTTGCCGGCAAAGCGCTGCGGGATCCTTAAAAGTTGGACGGGTGGCGAATGAGGCTCAAGAACTCCTCCCGCGTGCGGGGATCCTCCTGAAATACTCCTACCATGGAGCTGGTGACCGTCCAAGAGCCGGGCTTTTGCACCCCCCGCATCACCATGCACATGTGGGTAGCCTCAATAACCACTCCCACCCCATAGGGATCCAGCATGGTCATCAAGGCTTCCGCGATCTGGCGGGTAAGACGCTCCTGAACCTGCAGGCGGCGGGAGTACATCTCGACAATGCGGGCAATCTTGCTCAGGCCAACCACTTTTTGGCGGGGGATGTAAGCCACATGGGCCTTGCCGATAAAGGGCAACAGATGGTGCTCACAGAGGCTAAATAGGGTTACGTCCCGCAGCAGCACCATCTCGTCGTGGCCCTCGTCGAAGATGGCGCCGTTGATGAGATCTTCCAGGGACTGCTGATAGCCGCTGGTCAAAAACTTCAGCGCGGCCACCACTCGCTCCGGGGTTTTCTTGAGACCCTCCCGCTGGGGATCTTCCCCAATTCCCCGCAGCAACGTCTCCACTGCGGCCACCATCGCCGGATCCAGGCTTTCTGAGCCCCTGGGCTCTTGCTCTGCCGAGTGGGACAGATCGCGAATAACCCGAGACTTGAGGTTGGCTTTGTCGTTGAGTCGCAATTCGGCACCGGATCCAGGCTTGGCAAGAGTCATAGCAGGATATTCCTTTGGTTGAACGAAGGGTTGAAGGAACTTGTCGAGGGAGACAGGGCCGGGAAACCCTCAAAACTGGGCTAGCAAGGCCACTCCAGGAAGAGCCAGCCTAAAAGGCCCCCGCCGCCGGCATGAGGGTGAGATCTTCCACCACAGCACCCCTGGGCAGGCGAACGATGTGGGCAACCAAGTCCGCCACCCACTCCGGCGAGAGCATTTGGGAACGGTCGAAATCGACCTGAACTGTGTCCCAAAGGGGGGTATCCACAGCTCCGGGACACAGGCTGGTCACCCGAATGCCATGCTGCCGTTCCTCTGCGGCCAGGGCTTGAGAAAAGCCCAGCAGGCCAAACTTGCTGGCGCAGTAGGCCCCCCAATTGGGAAAGGCTCGCTTGCCCGCAATGGAGATAATGTTGACAATCGTGCCGCAGCGCTGCTGGCGCATCCCGGGCAGAACGGCTTGGGCACAGAGAAAAGCTGCCGTCAGGTTCAAGTCGATCACTCGCTGCCAATCGGACAAAGATAAGGTGGCCAAAGGCCCAACCTGGGCTATGCCGGCGTTATTGACCAAGACATCACAAACACCAAATCGATCCAGGAGAGCCTGCAACTGCTGCGGTAGAGCTGTCAAGTCGGCCAAGTCGATGGGAAAAACCTCCGCCTTTCCTCCTTTTGCCTGGATCTCCGCCTGCACTGCCAGCAAATCGGGGTGGGAACGGGCAACCAAAGCAACCGCTATCCCTTCCTCGGCCAGTCTCAGAGCTACCGCTTTGCCGATCCCTCGACTGGCCCCCGTGATCAGGGCACGTTCAGGGAACTTTCTCTCAAAACTCATCCAGAACAGAGACCCTGGAAGGCGCTATCGAGAGCAAGCGCCGCCAAAGTCTGGGAAACTTCGTTAACCAAGTGTAACACTGATTTCTGCCACCCAAAACAAATGGTCGAAGCTGGGATCCCGACCCCTCTCTATCCCGAGCCGACCGGCCTCAACACAACTTGGGGTATGGTAGTCTACTAAAAGTAGTGAAAATCTTTTGCAACAATCGCCATGGCCGAGTTCTTGGTTTCCTCAACGTCCACTGCTGCCCGGGCGGATTCTCCCTACATTCTTCAGGTTGAGGGCATTAGCAAGAGGTTTCCTGGCCAGCGGCAGTGGGTTTTGCAGGAGGTGGAGTTTCGCCTGCCTCAGGGAGACATTCTGGGGATTGTGGGCCCGTCGGGCTGCGGAAAAACCACCCTCTTGCGTACCATTGCCGGTTTTGAGCAGCCAGACAGCGGGCGGATCCTGCTGGGAGGACAGGTTGTGGTTGGGGATGGGCAGTGGATCCCGCCGGAGCGGCGGGGAGTGGGGCTGGTGTTTCAAGATTTTGCCCTGTTTCCGCACTTGGACGTGTTGGCTAATGTGATGTTTGGCCTCCGGTCCACCAACGCGACTGCGGCAGGGGCGCAGCGGAGCCATCACCCTCCCTTGACGGAGTGGCGAGGTACTGCCCAACAGGCGCGGGAACGGGCTTACGAGGTGTTGCGCTTGGTGGGCCTAGAAGGCTACGTCCACCGCTATCCGCACGAGCTCTCGGGCGGTCAGCAGCAGCGAGTGGCTCTGGCCCGGGCTTTGGCCCCCAGGCCCAGCCTGATCCTTTTGGATGAGCCGCTGAGCAACTTGGATGTGCAGGTGCGCTACTACTTGCGGGAAGAAATCCGCAAAATCCTCAAGCAAACCCAGACCTCGGCCATTTTCGTTACCCACGACCAGGAAGAGGCCCTCTCCCTTTCCGATTGGGTGGCGGTGATGCGGGAGGGCCGCATCGAGCAATGGGGATCCCCGGAGGAAGTTTACCGGGAGCCGGCTACCCGTTTTGTGGCAGAATTCATCGCCCAGGCCAACTTTCTGCGCTGTGAGCGGCGGGAGTCTGGTTGGCAAGCTAAGGAGCTGCTGCAGATTCCCTCCCAGTTTCTCCGAGATCAGCCCGATCCCCATCTGCGCGAGGGAGAGTTGATGATCCGGCAGGAGGAGTTACGTCTGCATCCGGATCCGCAAGGGAGAGTTACCATTCGGGATCGTCAGTTTTTGGGGCGGGAGTATCGCTATTGTCTGGTCACAGAGACGGGCAAGGAATTGCACGCCCTGGCGCGGGAAGCTTTGCCCGTGGGCACGCGGGTTCAAGTTACCGTCGAGCAGGGCCGTCTGTTCCCCCTTTCCCAACCTTAGGCAGTAGCGGGCCCCCAGCAAAACCGATCGGGAAGCAAGAGCTTTGCCTAGTGGGAATTGGCCTTCTCAGCCCAGACTCTGCATCCAGAGGATGGAGGGGCGATCTGTATTTGGTGTGGATCCGCTTTGTTGGACTCCGTATATAGTAGGAGGTGATGCGGGATCCCCACCCAAAACAGGGGCTTTACCCCTCGACAGGGGTTGAGCAAATGCTTTAACCTTGCCTTCTAGGGTGGCCCAGGGGCGCTCGTCAAAAAGGGTAGAGGGGGGGTAGTGTCAGCAAGGGCCAGTTCGCCAGGCGCTGTCCCCAAAGTCCCAAGAGTGTGCCGCATCGCTCGCCCGAGCTGTGTTGAGCAAGGCAAGCTTGGTCAGCTCTTCTTGGGCAGAGGCCGTCGGTTAGGGTCTTAGGGATCTGACCCCATAGCAACGAAGACAAGGCGCAAGGCCGGGAGTAGAGATGAAAAGGATGCGCAGTAATGCAGTGCCGCTTTTGGGATCCCTTTGCCGCCGCGCAGCTCAGGCAGGTGGGCGGGCTGTATTCGTAGCAGCAGTTCGCAGCACTCTTCTGCTGGGGGTGGCGGGGGTGATTTGGGGGGGAGTTCCTATTTTTGCTCAAGGGGGGCTCCTCTTGACTCAGGCAGTGGCAGCTCCCATGAGTCGTCAAGAAGTGGCGGAGCGGCTGAATCTGGTGCCGGTTTTTGCCATCGTGTCTCAGAACGGCACCCCTGTGGTCGCCAACGTAGAGCGGGAGGGGCGCACCATCCAGGTGGCTTCTTTTTGGCTGGATCAGAACCAAGCCCAGCAAGCGTTGCAGCAGGTGAAAGCCAAGAACCCTGAGGTGGGTCAGCAGGCCCAGGTGGTGCCCATTCCCTTGGGCTACGCCTACGAAAAGTCGGAAGAAGAGCGGGCCAAGAATAGCGATCTGTACTTTGAGGTGGTGCCCCGGGCTGCTGATGTGGAGGCGGCCAAGCAGGTGCTGAAAGAAACGGGTCAGGAGGTGCCGCCGGAAGTGATCGGCGTGCCGCTGTTCTATGGCCGCTCGGGAGAGGGGCTGCTGACCATCGAGCAGGATGGCCAGGAGGTGGTGCCTTTCTTCTTCGACCGCAACGACCTGAAGGGGGCTTTGGATCGGGCGGCGGCGCAGAACCCAGAGGTGGTCGGCAAAACCCAGATCGAGGTCACTTCCTTGGCCATCGTGGTGGAGCGCATGTTAGCCCCTGACGCCCAGGAGGATGTGCAGAAGATTGCTTTCATCCCCCCGCGCGCGTCGCTGGAGTACGTGCAATCGTTAGTTCGCTCTGCCACTCCTCAGCCCAATTCACCTGCCACTCCCCAGCCTCAGCGGCGTTGACCTAGCTCCTGATGGGATCCCCGCTGGTGCAGCAATTGCTGGCCTGGCGTGCCCAGGCTTTGCGGGCGGCGCAAGCTGCCGGCATCTCTCCTCAGGAAGTGGAACTTTTGCTGAGGGAACGGCTGGGCTGGGGATCGTTGGAGCGCTTGCTGGGTCGGCCCCCGACGGTGCAGGGGGATCCCCTGGCGGAGGTAGAGGAGCTGTGGCGGCGCCGGCTGACAGAGCGCATCCCTCTACAGTACCTGCTGGGAAGGGTAGAGTGGGCGGGTTTGAGCTTGCGGGTAACGCCAGCGGTGTTGATCCCACGCCCGGAGACCGAGCTACTGGTGGAGCAAGCCTCCCTTTGGTTGAGGTCTAACCCGCTGCCGCCGGGATCCCTTTTTGCCGACCTGGGCACCGGTAGTGGGGCAATTGTCATCGCTTTGGCCCAGGGGCATCCCCAGTTGCAGCTTCTGGCGGTGGACGTGAGCCCAGAGGCTTTGGCCGTTGCGGCAGCCAATGTGGCGGACTATCATCTGCAGGAACGGGTGAAGCTGTTGCAGGGATCCTGGTTTGCGCCTTTGGATCCCTGGCGAGGCCGGCTGCGTGGCCTGGTTTCCAACCCGCCCTACATCCCCACTGGAGAGCTGGCCTACCTCATGCCCGAGGTACGGCTACACGAGCCACGACAGGCCCTCGATGGGGGGGAAGATGGGCTGGTGCACTTGCGCCTTTTGATTCAAAAGGCACCGGATTACTTGGCCCCCAACTCCTTTTGGGCGGTGGAGGTGATGCAAGGCCAAGCTCCTTGGGTGGTGGAGCAGTTGCAGGCCAGAGGCGGCTATCAGCAGATCCAAGTCCACAAGGATCTGGCTGGAATTGAGCGGGTGGTCAGCGCCCATTTCGTCGGCTAGAAAGTTGGAAAGAAAAAGGTAGGATCCAGGAGCGCGCTGCTGTCAAATTAGCTAAAACCCAAGGCTCTCCATCCGAACACATCACCAGATCTCCTACCTTTCGTCCAAAGTACCTCTTGAGGAAACCCTTGCCTGCAGCAAAACCCGATCCTCCCTCCCAGCAGGCCGCTGCTGCCGCCGGGCAAGATGCGGTGGACTGGCAGTTTGCGTTTGAGCGCTCGGAGGTGATGCGCGCCTTTCAGCAGGAGCTGCTCGTCAGTATTGGCCACGAGCTGCGCAACCCCCTCAGCAGCCAGATGGGATCCCTGCAGTTGGTGCTGTCCGATCTGTGCGATTCCCGCGAAGAAGAGCGGGAGTACCTGCAAAGTGCCAAAGAAGCGGTGGAGCGCCTGATCAAGTTGCTCGAGGAGTACACTCGCCTGGCTCGCCACGACCTGCCCATTCAACCCTTGCAACCGGAGCCGACCCGACTCCGCCCCCTCCTTCAGGATGTGTACAGCCTAACTCGCCTACAGGCCCAGGATCAGGGCATTCGCTACGAATGGCCGACCCTACAACCGCCTTCTGCCTCTGAGCTGCCCGCCTTCTCGGAGAGCCTTATGGTTTGGGCAGATCGCCACGGTTTGGTGCAGGCCCTGCTGGGGGTGTGTCGCTGGGGTATTCGCACCCTACGCTATGGCTCGATGACTCTGCACCTCTACCCCATCGCAGCAGCAGAGGGGCGCCTTTGCCTAGAGTGGAATCTGGAAGGGCGGTGCCATGTGCCCATCCAAACAAAGGGTTGCGCTGCTTGGCGGGTGAGCGAGCGGCTCCTGAGAGAAATGGGGGGCGATCTGGAGCTTTGCGAAAGCAGCCCCCACCGGGTTGTTATCAAAGTAACCCTGCGCCTTGCCCAGTAAATCTCAGACAAAAGAAGATACCCTTTCCTGCGAGGGAGAACTACTCTTCCTCCTCGCCTTTGGGAAGAGCGCCGTGGACGACCTCGACTTTTGCAGGCCGACAAGAGCTTGGCTGCACTAGGGGCAATTTGCCTGTGACTTGGATCTGGGATATCTAACAAAGCTTAACCTTCGCGGCGCAGGGCCAGCTCAGCGCGATCCAGTTGCATCAGCACCCGCTCCACCTTCTCCGGGTCAAGAGGCCGGTTGGAGGTGCGGTAGTGGGAGGCCACGGTGTTGAACACGGTGCGCAGAGTAGTGAAGGATTGCAGCTTGTCGTAGCGATGGCCATGGTAGCGCCCTGCGAATTCTTGCATAGCCTCCATCACTTCCGCCCGCGCCTCTGCCGGGTTCATCACGGGATCCGCTTCCGAAAGGACGGTGCGCAGCGTCTGAATCAGAGTCATGCTGTCTTCGTAGTACTTGCCGGTGAGACGGGCCGCCTGAGCACTTGCGGTCGTCCAGCCCAGCACCAGGATGACCGAGAGCAACAGGCCGAGAAGGCGTAGAAAAAAAGTTTTCAGCATGGGAAGCTTGCCTTATGTAACTTATCTTTAAGCATAAGTCACGGCGACGCCCCAGAGGAGCTCTTGAAAAGATGCTGTTCCCACTCTTTAGCCACTTACCGCCCGAGCTGGCCCCCTACCGATCCCACGCGATCATGTTGGCCCTGATTTTGGGGTTTGCTTGTGCTCACAGTGGGCTGGCCTACTTGCGCCCCTGGGGAGAAGCTTGGCTGGGATCCCGTCTGTACCGCCTTCTTTTTGCGCTGGTCAGCCTCAGCTTGGCGCCGCTGCTGCTGATCTACTTCTTTAACCATCGCTACGACGGCGTGATCCTTTGGGATCTCCATGCTGTCCCCGGCATTCACACCACCGTTGTTCTTTTGTCGGCGCTCTCGTTTTTCTTTTTGTATCCGGCCACCTTCAATTTGCTGGAGATCGCTGCCATTCAGAAGCCGGAGATCCACCTGTTTGAGAGCGGGATCATCCGCATCACCCGCCACCCTCAAATGGTGGGCCAGGTGATCTGGTGTGTGGCCCATTCCCTTTGGATTGGCTCCAGTTTCATGCTGGTCACTTCCCTGGGGTTGGTGGCCTATCACCTGTTCGCCGTCTGGCACGGGGATCACCGGCTGGAGCGGAAATACGGTCAGGCCTTCCGCGATCTCAAGGCCCGTACTTCTGTGATCCCCGGCTTGGCCATTCTGCAGAAGCGCCAGCAACTGCAACCGCGAGAGTTTCTACGCTGGGCCTACCTGGGAGTGTTCAGCTTCGTAGTGATTCTTTACGCCCTCCACCCGCAAATGATATCTGCAGCCAGCAGAGTTGCCTGGTAGCATGATCCCAAAGAACTTCTTTAGTTTGGGAGTGGCGATCTTGCAAGTTGCACTTGATGCTTTTAATCAAGAACTTTTGACAAGCGATGGATGGGTTTTGGTGGATTTTGGCGCCCCTTGGTGTGGCCTGTGTCGTTTCATTCAGCCGATTACCGATCGCCTCGCCTCCGAGTGGGGAGGGTCGATCAAGGTGCTGCGGGTGAATGTGGACGACAATTTTTGGCTGCCGCGCCGCTATCGGGTGCGCTCGCTACCAACCTTAATTTTGTTTGAGAAAGGTCAAGAAGTGCATAGGTTAGAGCACTTCGCCAGCCGTGATGATGTGCTCCGCCGCTGCGAGCAGTTGTTTCTCGCTCATCTGCGCTATTTGGGCCCGCCAGGCCCCTCTTCTTCCCTAGCTCCCCAGGCACCGCCGCCAGGGGTGTAGAGGGTGAGCACATCGCCGGCTTTTAAGGGGCGGCTGATCTTGCTGGGCAAGGGATCCCCGTTGACGAGGTTGATCCCCACCTGGCCAGGCTCGCCGCCTTCTTCCCCTTGGGGGGCATGGTGACGCCGGTCGGTGAGCAGGGAGAGGGTGCAATCTTGCAAGGTCTGGAGGGAGCGGATCAGCCCCCAGCCGCCCCGCTGGCGGCCATGGCCGCCGGAATCCGGGCGTAGCTCATAGCGCAGCACCCGCAGGGGATACTCCAGCTCCAGAGCTTCGATGGGGGTGTTGAGGGTATTGCTCATGCCCACGTGGACACCGTCCAGGCCCGGTCGCTGCCGGCTGGCTCCTTGGCCGCCCCCCAGGGTTTCGTAGTAGGTGAAGTGGCGGTTGCCCAGCACACAGTTGTTCATGGTGCCCTGCCCCTGGGCAATGGCACGGGATCCGGCCACCGGGGCTAGGGCTTTGAACACCACATCGGCAATGCGCTGCGAAGTTTCTACGTTGCCCGCCACCACCGCCGCCGGAAATTGGGCGTTCACCAGGCAACCAGGCGGGGCCACGATCTCGATGGGATCCTCCAGGCCGACATTGCTGGGCGCGGTGGGATCCAACAGGCAGCGCAGGGCAAAGAGCACTGCCGAGCGGGTCACAGCCAAAGGTGCGTTCAGGTTCCCCGCGGTGGCCGGGGCTGTGCCGGCAAAGTCCACCCGTAGCCTCTCCCCCCTTACCTCAATCTGCACCTGGATGCGGAGCGGCTCGGGCGGATCCCCGTAGCCCTCCAGGTAGTCGCAGGCGGTGTAGATCCCAGCGGGCAGAGCCTGGATCTGGGCCTGCATCCGCCGCCGGCTGTAGGCGATCACCCCGGCAATCAACTGCCAGGTCTCCTCCTCGCCAAAGCGGGCCAGCAGCTCGCGAAACCGGCTCACCCCCACGGCGCTGGCTCCCACCTGGGCCTGCAAATCCCCCTGCCGCTGCTCAGGGTTGCGCACATTGGCCAGGATCAGGCGCAGCAGATCGCCCTGCCAGCACAGCTCCCCCGTCAGGGTCATTTGGGCCAGCCGCAGCGGCGGGATCACCAGCCCCTCCTGCCAGATTTCCGTGGAGTCGGCCGGCATGGAGCCAGGGCGCATCCCCCCAATATCGGCATGGTGAGCCCGGTTCACCGCGTAGGCGCAGACCTGCTCTGGATCCCGCAGGCCGGGGATGGCTGTAACCACCGTGATATCCGGCAGATGGGATCCCCCCTGGTAGGGATCGTTGAGGACGAACACATCACCCGGCCGCGGGCCGGTTGCCACCACTGCCCGCACTGCTTCCGCGAGAGCTCCCAGGTGCACCGGAATGTGGGCCGCCTGGGCAATACAGGCCCCTTGGGCATCGAACAGGGCCGTCGAGCAATCCCGCCGCTCCTTGATGTTGGCCGAGTAAGAACCGCGGATGAGGCGCGCCCCCATCTCCTCGGCGATCCCCGCCAGCGCATTGGCCATCACCTGCAACCGGATGGGATGGGAGACGCTATCCATGCTCCTCACAGCCTGCGCCCCAGCCAAACAGCCACCCTGCGGATCCCTTGCCAAAACTGGAGACGCCGCTGCCAGCGGTCGAGGTTAGTGCGATTCTCCCGCAGCCGATCCCGTAGGCGCAACAACTCAGCCGGCGTGGGAGCCAAAGCCCGCTCAGCTGCTTCCCGCCAGTCGGCCATGGCCCGCTCCGTAATCGAAAGCGCCGATCGCAAGCTCAAGACAGTAGGAATAAGAGCAACCAGAGCAAGAAACAGCAGCCCATTGAAGCTGCAAACCGCCCAAACTGCCCACTCTGTCCCTGATGCAGCAGTCACAGAGAGCTCAGCAAGGGATCCCGACAAAGCTTACTGCTGCTGCAGCATCAAGGGGCGCAACACACGGCCATCGCCGACCACCACCACCGTGGACAATACCTGTCCGCCGCGCCGGAAGGTAATGGGTACCCGCTGGCCCACCGGGGTGTTTTGGATAATTTGCTGGACGTGCTGCACCGAGGTGACCCGCTGCCCGTCCACCCCAATCAAAATATCTCCCTGGGCCAGACCCGCTTGTTGAGCCGGGCCATCCTGGAGCAGACCAACCACCTGTACCCCTTGGATTTGAGGCGCGGGGCCAAACAGGCGACGACTGATGGCGCCTTGAGCTGGCTGTCCATCCACCGTTTCGATGGCAACCCCGATAAAACCGTTGCCTGCGACAGCAGGCGACGCCTGAGCCCCGAAACTGTCAACCTGAACCGTGGGGCTGTAGAAGTTGTAAGCTTCACCCCCAACCGAGTCACAGGGGTAGGCCACAACTGCATCTGCCAGCAGGAGGGAGGCGGGCAGGGCAAGGGCAAGCTTGAACAGAGTGTTCGGTTTCTGCATAGTTCGACCCTGGAAACGGCGAAGAATGACAAGTTGGGATCCGCAAAAGCACTGGGATGGATCGACCAGCCCGCGGGAGACAGCGGAAGTCATCAACCGGGCAGCTTGCACCGCCCTTCCCTCAGTGATAAACCCAAAATCCGCAACTGTCGATAGGTTGGGGCGCTTTCCTGGAAGGTATCCCAGTTTTCAAGGTGTTGCCAACCAGTCCAAAACCGTCTCCCTGCGCCCCAGCCTCTCTCCCGAAGGCTGCAAGTTGAGCTCCTTCCCCAAAGGTGAGCGACAAGACCTAGAGGTCAGCGCAGCGATCCGTGGCCTGCAGCAGGGCAGTGCGGATCCCGGGCTCGGTGATGGAATGGCCGGCATCGGGAATGAGGTGAAACTCTGCCTCTGGCCAGGCCTGGTGCAGCTCCCAGGCGGAAATGGGCGGGCAGACCACGTCGTAGCGTCCCTGGACGATCACAGCCGGCAGATGGCGCAGGCGCTCCACCCCCCTAAGGAGCTGGTCTTCAGGATCCAAAAAACCCCCATGGACGAAGTAGTGGCACTCGATGCGGGCAAAGGCCTCGGCAAAGGTCTCCTGGCCAAAGCGCTCGATGAGCTCAGGGCTGGGGATCAACTTGCTGGTGCTGGCCTCCCAGATGGCCCAGGCGCGGGCCGCTCTCAGCCGCACCTGGGGATCCGGGTCGTTGAGGCGGCGGTGGTAGGCTGCCAGCAGGTCATCCCGCTCTTCGGGGGGGATGGGCTCCAGGTAATGTTCCCAAGCATCGGGGAACAGGTAGCTGGCCCCCGACTGGTAAAACCAGCGGATCTCAAAAGGGCGTAGCAGGAAAATGCCCCGCAAGATAAACCCCAGGCAGGAGTGGGGGTGGGTTTGCCCATAGGCCAAGGCAAGGGCGCTGCCCCAACTGCCCCCAAACACCCACCAGCGCTCAATGCCCAGGTGTTGGCGCAGCTTCTCGATATCGGCCACCAGATCCCAGGTGGTGTTCTCCCGCAGCTCGGCGTAGGGGCGGCTCTTGCCGCAACCACGTTGATCGAATAGCACCACCCGCCAGCGGCTGGGATCAAAGTACTGCCGGTAGAGGGGATCGATCCCACCCCCCGGCCCCCCATGCAAAAACACCACCGCCTTGCCCGCCGGGTTGCCGCACTGCTCGTAGTAGAGGGTGTGCAGGGAAGAGACGGGGAGAAAGCCGTGATCGTAGGGCTCGATGGGCGGGTAGAGATCGCGC
>NZ_JANSIY010000021.1:16843-28742 GCF_047462295.1 Synechococcus sp. H60.3
CGTAGTAGAGGGTGTGCAGGGAAGAGACGGGGAGAAAGCCGTGATCGTAGGGCTCGATGGGCGGGTAGAGATCGCGCGCCATAACTTAAATTCTCAAATTCTCAAGGTCTCCGCAGGGCGATGGTGGCCTTGGGGGGGATCCCTTCTTGGAAGGTCTCGCCATCGGCGGCCACGATGATAAATTGCAGCTCCTGCCCCGGCTGGGCGCCCAAATTGCTCCAGGGAATGGCCACCTCCAAACAGGCATCCACCACCGCCTTCACCTGATGGTTGATGGGGTGCCAGCTATGGTACTCCCCTGCCTGCAAGAGCTGAGCCTCGACGGGTGCGGGATGCTGGCCGGTGCCAGGCGGCGGCAGCGACAGCTTCAACAGGTGGCGGTAGAGATAGTTGAGGGGGGCTTCTGCCGGCAACCCCTGCAGGGGAATGGGGCTGTTGACGGTAACGCGGTTGGGATAAAACCACAGCACCTGCAATTGCTTGGGCCGCTGCACCACCGAGTTAAAATCCAGCCGCAGATAGAGGTTGAAGTGATCGAACCCGTACCAGAGGCGGCGGACGACGCTGTTGCGGTGCATGGTTCCTCGGGCTGCGCCGATCTCCACCCGCCCGGCCTGGCTCCACTCCCGTTCGGCGGGGCGACCGTTGATGGTGGGATGGATAAACCCCTGCGGCAGGCGATCCCCCAGCCCGTCGTGATCCTCGAGGGGAAACTGCAGCGCCGCCGGCACCGCCTCTCCCAAAGCGGTGTAGAGGGCCTGTAGATGTTCCCGAAACAACTGGTCAAAAACGGCATCGTGGGCGGAAGAGTGGCCTGCCCCAAACCACCAGAACCAATCGGATCCCTCGGCGGCCCAGAGGGCTTCCCAGGCCTGGGGGGTGGCGTGAGGGTGATCCTGGATCACCTGGCGGGCTTGGGCAAGGAGCTCCCAGGCGCGGTTTTTGACGGGATCCCCAATCCAAGTGGTAAAGTCGGCCTCAATCCAGGAGCCGCTGTGCAATTGTTCGGCTGGCAGAAACTCCGTGGGGGGAAACTGATCCAAAAACTCCGACACCTTCACCAAGCGCAACGCCGGGTGCTGGCTGAGGCGGGCATAGAGGTTTTCCAGGAAGGGGCGGCCATCTTGGGGGTAGTACTCCCAGCAATTTTCCCCATCCAGGGCAATGGTGACCAGCCAGGGCTGGTCTTGGGGTAGGCGGTTGCGGATGCTCTCCAGGTGGCCGATGAGATCTTTGGCGGCAGCGTCGGCAGGCATGGCGCTGTAGCTAAAGCCAATGAGATCGGAAAGGCGGTGATCCCGAAAGATGATGGCCAAATCCCCTGCCTCGCTCTCCAGACGGTAGGGGCGGTAGAGCTTTTCCGGCTCGAGGATATGGCCCTGCCCGTCGCGATGAAAGGGTTGGCCCAAGCTCCAGCCCAGCACTCCCTCGTCGGAGATGATCCAATCAAAGCCTTGTTTCTGGATCAGGGGCACGATGGCGGGGCTGACCGCCTGCTCTGAAGGCCACAGACCCCGCGGATCGCGGCCAAAGCGCTCCCGGTAGATCTGCTTGGCCCGCTCCAGTTGGCTGTGGACATCCTGCTCCCAGTGGAAGGGGTAGCGGGGCAGGGGCAAGCCGGGCCGGGCCACCCGCGCCGAGCGCTCGCTCACCAGCAGGGGCAAGATGGGGTGGGTGTAGGGGCTGGTGGTCAACTCCAGTTGGCCGCTACTTTGCAATTTGGCGTGCTGGGGCAGGATGGCGGCCAGGATCTGCTGTTGCTTGGCGTAGATCCGCTGCCGATCCGCCAGGGTAAAGCCGGATCCCATCTTGATCCAGCTCTCGATCTCAGGATCCTCCTGGAAGAGGGGATCGAACCAGGAGAGGTTGTGCCAGGCCAGCAGGTCGCTGAAGTCTTGGGGCGTCCAGTACTGTAGGCACCAGTTGATCCCTTGCGATTCCCGCTGTTCGTAGAGCTGGCGGTAGCGGGGGTAGGGCTCAATCATGGTGGGGTAATGGCTGTCGAAGAAACGCTCGACAATGAAGCGCCGCTGCTCCGGGGTCAGCTTTTCGACAGGAGATAAAGTCAGCTCCAAATAGGGATCGAAAGCGGAGCCGGCCACGTAGTCTTCGATTTGCACAATGAGAGAGGGCACTAGGTTAACCGTTTGGTGCAGGCGGGGATAGCGCTCCAGCAGCAAAATTAAGTCCAGGTAGTCTTTGATCCCGTGTAGGCGCACCCAAGGCATGCGATATTTACCCGCCAGCGGGCTTTTGTAGAGGGGCTGGTGTTGGTGCCAAACCAGGGCAACATGCAGCGGGTAGGTCATGGGAGGCACGGGATCCAACCATCACCCGGATACTAGCCCATCTGTCCGGCTCCCGATCGTAAGAAACTCTGGAATGTTGAATGGTGGGGCTCCACCTGGATGGTGCCCACTGCGGGAAAACCTTGTCATTTGCCAGATTTCTCAGGACAATGGCGGCAAATGGAAGAGCTAAGTCATGACTGCTGCTACCCACGTCCTGGAACAGTCGATTGTTGTCTTTTCCCAAAACTACTTGCCCATTAGCCGGGTCAACATTAGGCGGGCGATTGTGCTGCTGCTGACGGGCAAGGCAGAGCCGCTGGCGATGATGAATGTGCCGGTGTGGAAAGTGCGCTCCCCCAGCCAGGTGATCGAGGTGCCCGAGCACATCCGCCTGACCATCAAAGGCAAGGAGCGATCCTGGCGGGTGCCCCCTGTCAACCGGCGGGAGGTTTTGCGGCGGGACCACCACACCTGTCAGTACTGCGGCAGCACCCATAACCTAACCCTGGATCATGTCGTGCCTCTTTCTCGCGGGGGATCCCACACTTGGGACAATGTAGTCACAGCCTGCGAGCGCTGCAACCAGCGCAAGGGCAACCGCACTCCTGAAGAGGCCAATATGCCTCTGCGCAGCAAACCCCGCGCCCCCCTCCACCCGACGGTGGCTTTTGCCGAGCAGTTTTGGCGCGAACAGCAGAGCCGGCAAGAGCAAATCTACGGCTACAGCACAAGCTAGAATCGGCAAATCCCGGTTGTTATCGATGAGGATCCGCGTCGGCCATGATGACCGTAATGGAGTTTTTTGCCCTCAGCGCTGGCGAGTGGATGTGTCAGCGTACCAGCCATCACTTGGCCTTTCGCCGCTCTGAGGGGGGGAGATCGCGGGTACAAATTGCCACCCTTTCGCCCGCCGATCCGGCAGTTATCCAGGTTTGTGAGCTGTTCAAGGTGGATCCACGGCGGGCCGTGGGGGCGGCGCGAGTGCAGTGGAATGGGGAGCAGGAGTGGGACAACGAAGAGTACAAAGGCGATGTGGTGCTGGTTCCCATCCCCGATCCCGATAATCCCATGCGGGGGCAACTGTTGCGGGACCAGGGCTATGCCGAGAAAGTGCCGGTGGCCGGCACCTACGTCATGGGATCCGACGGCGCCCTCACCCTCTACACCGAATATGAGATGACTGAGTCAGAGGAGCGCATCTGGTTTGCCAGCCCGAACCTGCGCCTGCGGGCCAGCACCGTCAAGCGCTTTGGCGGCTTCAGCATGGCCTCTTTCTGCTCTGAGGTGCGCAAGCTCTCCGCCAGCCCTTCCCCCCTCTCGGCCATCGCCGAGTCCCGCTCTCCCTAGGTGTGTGCTGACCAGAAAGCTTGCCGGCGCCGGATCCCTGGCTGAAAGTTGCCTGCTTTTGGGTCGGGGGAGAGCCTCAGCCGGCAAGGGATGGGCTAAAACCTCTGTTGGTGGGTTATTTGTAGACGGAAAACCCCGGCTGTGGCGGATCTAAGCGATTTTATCCAGGGTATTGAGCAGCTTATCGAGCTAGCCCAGAAACTGGACGAGAAAAGAAACACGGGGGAGCTGCGAACTGAGGTGCGCATCCAGGCCCGTCCTTTGGGCAGCTCTATTCCCCCTTCCGGCTCCATCCCCCGTCGCCGCAGCAGCGCCCAGACGGGGGATCCCTCCTGGAGCAGCGAGCCTCAGGTGATGTCCACAGCAAGCTGGCGCGAACAGCCCAAGGCTGCTCCCTCGCCTGATTTGGCCGCCGACCGCCTCAGCGGGACGGAATCCGGCCCAGGGCCGCGCCTCAGGGATGTGGGGGGGCTGAGGGAACAGCTCCAAGCTTTGCGGGAAATGGTCGAGATCCCCCTCAAGCGGCCCGATCTGCTGGCCAAGCTGGGACTGGATCCGCCCCGTGGCGTGCTGTTGGTAGGCCCCCCTGGCACCGGCAAGACTCTGACGGCCCGCGCCCTGGCCGAGAGCCTGGGGGTGAACTACATCGCCATTGTCGGCCCAGAGCTGATCGGCAAGTACTACGGGGAGGCGGAGGCGCGCCTGCGGCAGCTTTTTGAGAAGGCGGCTAAGTCGACTCCCTGTCTGGTGTTCATTGACGAAATCGATGCTCTTGTCCCCAACCGCGCCGCCGTCGAGGGGGAGGTAGAAAAACGCCTGGTGGCTCAAATGCTGGGGCTGATGGACGGGTTTGCGGCTCAAAAGGGGATCGTGGTGCTGGCAGCCACCAACCGGCCTGAGGCCCTGGATCCGGCGCTGCGGCGACCGGGGCGCTTTGACCGGGAGATCATCTTTAAGGTGCCGGATCGGGAGGGGCGGCGGGAGATCTTGGCCATTCACACCCGTGGCATGCCCCTGGCGGAGGATGTGGATTTGGACAGCCTAGCAGAGCAAACGCTGGGCTTTGTAGGCGCGGATCTGCGCGGCCTGTGCCAGGCGGCCGCCTATGCAGCTTTGCGGCGTCAGGTGCCGGATTTGGAATCCCCCATTCCCGAATCCCTAAAAGTTACGGCAGCGGACTTTCAAGAAGCTCTGCAACAGGTAAAGCCGGCGGTGTTGCGCTCGGTGGAAATTGAGTCGCCCCAGGTGAGCTGGGATCAGATCGGCGGCCTGGAGCACGCCAAGCAGATTTTGCAGGAGGCCATCGAGGGATCCCTGCTGCACCCGGAGCTGTACGAGCAGGCCCAGGCCCAGGCCCCCAAAGGGATCCTCCTCAGTGGGCCCCCCGGCACCGGCAAGACGCTGCTGGCCAAGGCCATCGCCTCCCAGGCCAAGGCCAATTTCATCGCCGTCTCCGGCCCGGAGCTTTTGAGCAAATGGGTGGGATCCTCCGAGCAGGCGGTGCGGGAACTCTTTGCCCGCGCCCGCCAGTGTGCCCCTTGCGTCATCTTCATCGATGAGATCGACACCCTCGCTCCCGCGCGAGGCAGCTACTCCGGCGACAGTGGCGTCAGTGACCGGGTTCTGGGGCAACTGCTGGCCGAACTGGACGGGATCCGTCCCAGCCAGGGGGTCTTGCTAGTGGCGGCCACCAACCGCAAAGCCAGTTTGGATCCCGCCCTCACCCGCGCTGGCCGGCTGGAGCTGCACCTGAGTGTGGAGCTGCCGGATCGCGCCGGGCGGTGGGAAATCTTATCTGTACATAACCGCAAGCGTCCCCTGGGGCCAGATGTAAATCTGGAGGTGTGGGCCGAGCGCACCGAAGGCTGGAGTGGTGCCGACCTGGCCCTGCTCAGTAACCGTGCCGCCATTGCTGCTATTCGCCGCCACCGCGCCACTGCCGAGACGGTGGAGGCCAAAACCTTGGTCATCTGCCAGGAAGACTTTGCCCAGGCCTTTGCCGAGCTGCAGCAGCAGCGGCAGGCCAGCTAGAAGACAGGGATCCCTTGCCATTCCGGCCGCCGGTGGGCATGGGCCGCCTCGCCGCAGGTGCGGGGAGTGGGAAAGATCTTGTCGGGGTTGGCGATGTGCTGCGGGTCAAATACCTGCCGCACCCACTGCATGCTCTCCAAATCCGTGGGCGTAAACATCTCCGACATGTAGCAGCGTTTCTCCGCCCCGATGCCGTGCTCGCCAGAAAGGCTACCCCCCAGGCGCACACAGAGTTTGAGAATCTCGCCCCCCAGTTTCTCCACCTGCTCCAGGGATCCCGGCACCGACTCGTCGTAGAGGATCAGCGGATGGAGATTGCCGTCGCCGGCATGGAACACATTGGCCACCGGGTAGCCGTATTCGCGGCTGAGGCGCTCGATTTCTTTGAGGACGTAGGCTAGCTGGCTGCGGGGGATCACCCCATCCTGGACGTAGTAGTTGGGGCTGAGCTTGCCCATTGCAGCAAAGGCCGCCTTGCGCCCCTTCCATAGCCGCGCCCGCTCTTCTGGGCCGGCTGCCACTTGCACCTGGCGGGCCCCGTTTTTGAGGCACAGCGCCCTCACCTGTTGGCCGGCTTCCTCCACCTCCAGCTCCAGCCCGTCCACCTCCACCAGCAAGATGGCCGCCGCATCCCGCGGGTAGCAGCCCAACTGCACCACATCCTCGACGGCGTTGATGCTGAAGTTGTCCATGATCTCCAGGCCGGCGGGGATGATCCCGGCAGCGATAATGTCAGAGACGGCGGATCCCGCTGCTTCTACACTGTCGAAGTCCGCCAGCAAAACCCGAACCTGGGCCGGGGTTTTCAGCAGGCGCAGGGTAATCTCGGTAGCGATGCCCAGGGTGCCCTCGGAACCGACAAACAGACCTACCCAGTCGTAGCCGGGCATCTCCGGGATCTTGCCCCCCCAGCGCACCACTTCCCCATCCGGCAGCACCACCGTCAAGCCGAGGATGTGGTTGGCTGTTACCCCGTACTTGAGGCAGTGGACGCCGCCGGAGTTTTCCGCCACATTGCCGCCGATGGAGCAAACCGACTGGCTAGAGGGATCCGGCGCATAAAAATAGCCCTGGTCGGCCACCGCTTGGGTAATCCAGGCGTTGATCACCCCCGGCTGCACCACCATGCAGCGGTTGTCTAGGTCAATCTCCAGGATCTGTTTCATCAGGGTGGTGGCAATGACGACGCTATTTTCCAGGGGTAGCGCCCCTCCCGAAAGGCCAGTGCCGGATCCCCGCGCCACAAAGGGCACCTGGTAGCGGCTGCACAGCTTCACCACCTGCGCCACCTCTTCTGTGGTGCGCGGCAACACCACCAAAGCCGGCCTTTGCCGGTAGCTGGTCAGCCCGTCACACTCGTAAACCAACAGCTCCTCCGGCTTGCTGATCACTCGCCGGGGATCGAGAATTTTTTTGAGCTCAGCCGTCAGCTTGATCCAGTTAAAGGTGAGGCCAGCTTGCAGAGGATGGGAAGCGCGGACAACCATAGAGTGTTGGCGAGAAATGTCCTCAGGGGAGATATCGTCACTATAGTCTGGATAGTCTGGCCGGAGAGCCTATGCAGTCCCGCAGCGCCGAACAGATTCTCAAACAAGTGCGGCAGCTCTACGACCTCTACCCCTTCCCGCCACAGCCCATCGGCACCGTTCCCCCGCCGGGGTGGAACTGGCGCTGGAGCTGGCCCCAGGCCTATGCCTTTTGCACAGGTGCTCATCCAGGCCGCCGCCCAGTGCGCATCCTGGACGCCGGCTGCGGCTCTGGGGTGGGGACGGAGTATATCGCCCACCAAAACCCCAACGCCGAAATCTGGGCTTTTGACCTGAGCAGCCGCGCCCTGGAGATTGCCGAGGCCCGCTGCCGGGCTTCCCAGGCACCACCGGTGCACTTTCGCCAGCTCAACGTTTACGACATTGACCAACTGCCGGGGCAGTTCGACTTCATCAACTGCGTAGGCATGCTCCACCACCTCCCGGATCCGGTGGCGGGGCTGCAGGCTCTGGCAAACAAGCTGGCTCCCGGCGGGATCCTGCACCTATTTGTGTACGGCGAGCTGGGCCGCCACGAGATCCGCCTGATGCAGAAGGCCATCCGCCTCTTGGTCACTGGCTCAGAGCATCAGCCGCTAGCTTCCGCAGAACACCTACAGCAAGGGCTCCAGGTGGGCCGCCGCCTTTTCCAGATTTTGCCAGACAGCAACCGCATCCAGCAGCAGGAACGCGCCCGCTGGGCCATCGAAAACGTGGACGACGAATGCTTTGCCGATATGTACCTGCACCCGCAGGAAGTGGACTACACCATCGAGACGCTGTTTGAGCTAATTCAGGCTTCAGGGCTGCAGTTTTTGCGCTTTTCCAACCCAGAGTTCTGGCGGCTGGAGCGGGTGTTGGGCAAAGATGAAACCCTACTGGCCCAGGCAGCCCAACTGCCGGAGCCGGAGCGCTACCGCCTAATCGAGCTGTTGGATCCGGTGGTGGCCCACTACGAGCTCTTTCTCGGCAAGCCCCCTATTCGCCGCTGGGAATGGACCCATCCAGAGGATGTGGCCGCGGCAGTTGCCCACCTCAGCCCCTGCCTGGGCCTGTGGCCGGGGCGGAGCCTCTTCAACTACGCCTATGAGGCCATCTCCCTCAGCGAGGAAGCCTTCGCCTTCCTGCAGCAGGTGGACGGGATCCGCACCGTCCAAGCCCTTCAAGAAAGCCTAGACTCTCCCCTGAGCTGGCCGCAGTTGCAGCAGTTGCTGCGCTGGCAAGTGTTGCTTTTGGAGCCGCAAGAGAACAGTTTTTGAGGGCTCTTGGCGGCTTTGAGACAGGAAGAGGCCATTGCGGCATTTGCTTTCTTGGTCTTCCCTAGCTTATGCTAGAAGACTGTGACCTTTCCCCTGGCCATTTCTGGGGTTATTGCCATGCCCAAAATCAAAACTCGCAAGGCAGCCGCCAAGCGCTTTCGCCTCACCGGCAGCGGCAAGTTCATGCGTCGCCGGGCCGGGCACAACCACTTGCTTGAGCACAAAACCACCAACCGCAAACGCAAATTGGCCGGCGTGGCCCTGGTGGATGAACGGGATCTGGCCAACGTGCGCCTGATGCTGCCCAACACCCACTAGGTGGGATCCCGTTGCGCCGCTTCCTCCACTCCCTCAGCCTAGGGTGAGCCGATCGCCACGACAGGCCAAAAGTCTCAAGGCTTGTTCGCCCTTGTATCCATCTGTCTGTATTGAGTTACCGCCATGAGAGTCAAACGGGGCAATGTTGCCCGCAAGCGTCGCAAGAAGATCCTCAAGCTGGCCAAAGGCTTTCGCGGAGCCGGCTCTAAGCTGTTCCGCACCGCCAACCAGCAGGTGATGAAGGCCCTGCGCAGTGCCTACCGGGATCGCCGCCGCAAGAAGCGAGATTTTCGCCGCCTCTGGATTGCCCGCATCAATGCCGCCACCCGCGCCCAGGGCCTGCGCTACAGCGAGTTCATCGACGGCCTCAAAAAAGCCAATATCCAGCTCAATCGCAAAATGTTGGCCCGCTTGGCTTTCCTGGATCCCGAAGCCTTCACCCAAGTGGTGGCTGCGGCCCGCCAGTCCCGCACCGCCTGAAGGGGATGGGATCTCGGTCTCCGTTGGCCTCGGCGATCCAGAGGTCTTGCTGGGCGGCCAGCCTGGCCTTAGTTTGCCTAGGGATCCCTGCCGCTGCCCGTCCCTGGTCAGAGATTGTTCGTTCGGGTCAGTTGCGAGTTGCAGTCAAAGACAACCTGAAGCCGTTGGGGTTTCGCGATGCCGAAGGCAAGCTGCAGGGGTTTGAGATTGACCTAGCCCGCGAGCTGGGATCCCGGCTGCTGGGATCCCCGGCGGCGGTGGAGCTGGTGCCAGTGGCCAATGTGGAGCGGCTACAGGTGCTGACTGCAGGGGAAGTGGATCTGGCCATCGCTCAGATCGGCATCACACCGGATCGGGCGCGCCAGGTGGAGTTCACCTCGGCCTACTACCCGGATGGCCCCAGCCTGGTTGTGGCCCGTTCCCAAGACTGGACGAGCTGGTCAGAGCTGCGCGGCGCGCGGATTGCCGTCCTGCGCGGATCGGCCGCCATTCCCCACCTCCAGCGCTACCTCCCAGGGGTTGAGTTGCTGGCGGTGGATTCCTACCAGGAAGGGGCAGAATTGCTCCTAAAAGGGGCGGTGCAGGCCTGGGCAGCGGATCGCTCGGTGCTGGCGGGGTGGCTGGCGGAGCACCCCCAGTTTCAGTTTCTGGGATCCCCGTTGGCGACAGTGGGGCTGGGCATTGCCCTGCCCAAGGGGCTGGAGCATGCTGAATTGCGGCTGCGGGTGCGCCGCGAGCTGGAGAACCTGCGCGCCGAGGGCTGGCTGGCGGAGCAGGCCAGAGCCTGGGGTCTGCCCTAGTGCAAAAAGTGACGGATGCCAGTGCAGACCATGGCGATGCCGGCAGCATTGGCAGCAGCAATGGAGTCGGCATCGCGGAGACTGCCTCCCGGCTGGATGATGGCGCGGATCCCGGCACGGGCTGCCGCCTCCACGCTGTCGGCAAAGGGGAAAAAGCCGTCGCTGGCCAAAACCGCTCCTGCCGCCTGTGAGCCGGCCTGGCGAAGGGCAATCTCGACGGCACCCACCCGGTTCATCTGGCCTGCCCCAATGCCGAGAGTCTGCCCCTGCCGGGCAACGACGATGGCGTTGGATTTGACGTGTTTGCAGACTATCCAGGCAAACTCCAGATCCGCCCACTCTTCCAGTGTCGGCTGGCGCTCGCTCACCACCCGCCAGGAGGGTTGGCGAACGGATCCCTGCAGCCGGTCGGCTTCCTGCACCAGAAAACCCCCAGCCAAGGTGCGGAGGCTTTGGGTTGGCCCAACCTCAAAGTCCGGCAAAACCAAAAGCCGCAAGTTCTTTTTGGCTGCCAGTTGCTCAGCCGCCTCAGAGGTGCAGGCCGGGACAACCACGCACTCCAAAAAAGGCTCCGCCAGGCGCTGGGCAGTCTCCCTGTCCAAAGTTTGGTTGAGGGCAACGATGCCCCCAAAGGCGGAGACGGGATCGGCAGCCAAAGCCGCCTCAAAAGCGGCAGCCAGGGTTGGGCGAACGGCTACCCCACAGGGGTTGTTGTGCTTGACAATCACCGCCACCGCTGGCTTAGGGCCGTTGCCAAGCCCTAAGCTGAGTTCTGCTGCCAGGGCGCGAGCCGCCTCCAGATCCAGCAGGTTGTTGTAGCTCAGCTCTTTCCCCTGCAACTGTTTGGCCCGATGCCAACCGGGAGCAGCCGCATCCACCACATACCAGGTGGCGGCTTGGTGAGGGTTTTCTCCGTAGCGCAAGCGCTGCCAAGGGATCCCTTGCAGTTGAAAAACCTCTGCGGCAGCGGCTGCAGGAGCTGGAGGTGGAGAGGAGTGGGACAGCTCGGAGCAGGCCAGGTAGTGGACAATGGCGCGGTCGTAGGCCAACACCTGCTCAAAGGCGCGGCGGGCGCACTGGAAGCGAAAGGCCAGCCGCTCCGCCTCGCTGGAGGAGCTAGAGAGCAGTTGCAAGTACTGAGGGTACTGGCTGGGATCCGTTAGCACGGTAACGTGGGGATAATTTTTGGCTGCCGCCCGCGCCAGCGTGGGCCCGCCGATGTCAATCTGCTCGCAAGCCTCCTCCAGCGACACCCCTGGCTGAGCCACCGTCTGCTCGAAAGGATAGAAATTGACCACCACCAGTTGGATGGGAGGGATCCCCAGGGCCTCCAGATCCGCCCGGTCTTCGCCGCGCTCCAGGCGGGCCAAAATGCCCCCGTGAATGCGGGGGTGCAGCGTTTTCACCCGTCCCCCCAAGATCTCCGGCGCGCCGGTATGGTCCGAAACAGGGGTGACCGGGATCCCGGCCTCTAAAAGCGCCTTGGCGGTGCCTCCGCTGCTGAGCAGTTGAAAGCCGTGCTCCTGCACGAGGGCCTGAGCCAGCGGGATCAGGCCAGTTTTATCGGAGACACTTAGGAGAGCCAAAGGGGGGAAGGACTGAGCAGACATCGGTTTTGAGCTATCCCAAGAGATCGAGATCAGGGTTGCCTAAGAAACCCCAACAGGTTAATATCCCACGCCCCAGCATAGCGCCCCTGCCAGAAAATCAGCAGCGCAGGCCCCGGTATGGATGCCGACTGGACTGCTCCGCGTTCCTGCGGCGAGGGAGATAGGAGGCTGTTGCCAGTGCCAAGAGGTCAGAGAGGTGGCTGGGGTTGACTTGGGAGAGGCGCACCTGGCTGTGGC
>NZ_JANSIY010000022.1:0-1445 GCF_047462295.1 Synechococcus sp. H60.3
GTTGGAAGCATCCCACCAAAGGTAGTACAGGGATCCCTGCCATCCGGCACGTCGAAGCGTCTCCCACAACAGTCTTTTTTCCGAAGGTTGGGTTTCACCTTCGCTAAGGAAACCGTTGATGAAAACTAGGGCCTCGTCCCAACTCAGGGAGGATTCAATGCGGATCAAATAAGGCCTACGGTGAGTAACCTCTTCGATAGTCCAGTCAACAACAATTTCTGTAACTTTCTGGCTGGCTTGGAAAGTGGCTTGACCCGTGCCAAGAAGAATTTCTCCAACTTTTTGGGTGGTCTCGATACCTGTACCAATGACAGTTTGCACAACTGACCCGGTAACCTTGCCTATATCAAAGGGGGTCTCTACAACTTTTCCGCCAATCTGGGCAAAACCTTTGAAGACCCCCTCAAGAATGTCTTGCATGGTCAATGGCACCCCCTGGGAGCTGAGACCAGCAAAATACTAGTACTATCTTACCCGCGCCGCATGGCGGTAACCCCCGTGGGATCCAGGACTTTGCCCCGTTCCACCTCGGCATAGACCAGGTAGCGATCGCCACACTCCATCCAGCTTTTGACACAGCACTCCAGGTAAGCCAGGGCATCCAATAGAACCGGGCAGCCATTTTCGGCAGTAGCCGTGGGCAAACCAGCAAAGCGGTCTTCACCAGGGCGCTGGGGTCGTTGAAAGTGTCGCTGCAGGCTGCTGCTTTTGCCCTCCCGCAAAATGTTGAGCACAAAAGGCGCTTGGGGACGGGTGAGCAGTTCTGCCTCGCTGTCTCTACTTACAGAAAGGGTTAGGCCAGGGGGGTTGAAGCTGGCCTGGGCCACCGAGGAGGTGAGGAAGCCGCGCGGGATCCCCTCTTGCAGGGCGGTCACCACACAGAGGGATCCCACAACCCGGCTGAGGGCCTGCCCCAGCCGATCCGCCTGAGTTTCAACACCGCCTTGGCGGGGGGCACGGGCTCGCTTGGCCTTGCGCAGGGCTTGGGCAAACTGGGATCCCGCCTCCTGACAGGCTTCCAGGACGGCGGGGGTAGGCTTGAACCTGGCGCGGATGGTGGCAAACCCCAGGGTAAAGCCGGCGTTGAGCAACTTGCTTTCAATGAGATCCACAGCTTCACCGCTCCAGCCATAGGAGCCGAAGACCCCGGCCAGCTTGCTGGTGGGAACAGAAGAGAGGATAATGCCTAGGGCTGTTTGGATCTGGACAGGGGGGTGGCCGGCCAAGGTAGGGGATCCGATAATGAACCCTTGGCAGCGCTCCAGGGCCTGGGCAATCTCTTCAGGGGTAGCCCATTCGCAGTTAATCCGCTCCACGGTAACTCCTGCTCGCTCCAAGCCTTGGGCAATGGCTACCGCCATCAGGCCTGTGTTCCCGTAGGCAGAGGTATACAGGAGAGCCACCCGCTGCTCCAAGGGATCCTCTTCACACCAAAGCTGGTAGTC
>NZ_JANSIY010000022.1:1545-28728 GCF_047462295.1 Synechococcus sp. H60.3
CGCCGCAGGCTGTGGCGCACCAAGGGGCCGTGGGCGGGGGCGTAGATCTGGGCGGGGAACTCCTCCAGCTTGGCCAGGGCTGCTTTTACCTGGGGCGCTTGGCTGCGGTGCAAGCAGTCGAAGTAGTAGCGGCGATCCTCGCTAAGCTGCCGCCAGTGCTCGTCGAACACCTGCTCGTCGCAGACATGGGCACCAAACAGCTTGTCGGTAAAGAGGATCCCAGTGGCTGGGTCGTAGGTGCAGAGGGCATCGGGGTGGCGGGGCGTGGGGACAGTGCGAAAGTGCAGCTCATGGCCCTCGCCTAGATCCAGGCAATCCCCATCCCGGATTACCCGCAGGCGAAAGGACTGGTCATTGCCGTAGGGAATGCCAAAATCGGCAGCCTCCTCTTCATCCCGGCTAGGAGGCGGGGATTCCCTGCCCTCAAAAGCGGCTCGCAGGGTGAGGGATCCCGGCTTAGAGCAGAGCACCACTGCATAGGGAGCCAGCGGCAGAAGTGCCTTGAGGGTGGCAAGGCGGTTGAAGTTGACGTGGCTGAGCAGGATAAAGTCCAGCCGCTGCAGGTACTGGTGCTGGGCCAGCTCCTCCAGAAAAATGTCTGTAAACGACTCCCCCGGCGGATCAATGAGCAAGGTCTGCCGGGCCTGGATGAGGTAACTGTTGGCCGTGGTGCCCCGCTGCCGGGCGTATTCCAGCTCAAACTTGAGGCGATCCCAGGTGCGAGAGCGGAGAACCAAGGTAGAGGGGCCGATAACGGCCACTTGAACATCGCGAGTGGGAGTTTTGCTCGCCATAGCAGTCTCCAGGGGGCCTCTGTCCCCACCTTGCCACGAAACTGGGGAAATGGGGATCCCTTTTCCTCTATGGAAAGCTTCGAGAGCTAACGTAGAATTTGTCCATTCCCTGGAAGTGTTTGCGATGGCCCAAGCTTCTGGATCCGCCGCTGTTTCTACTCCTGCCTGGCATAGTCTTCCTCTTCCCGCTGTTATCCAGAAGTTGCAGACCGATCCCGATTCTGGCCTGACTACCCAGCAGGTGATCCAAAGGCAGCGGGAATTCGGTCCCAACGAGCTGATCTCCACTTCTGGCCGCAGCGCCTGGCAGCTCTTTCTTGACCAATTCCGCAACGTCATGTTGCTGATGCTGATTGCCGTGGCGGCGATCTCAGCCCTTTTGGATTGGCAAAAGAGAGAGTTTCCTAAAGATGCCCTAGCCATTTTGCTGGTTGTAGGTCTCAATGGCCTGCTGGGCTACTTGCAAGAAAGCCGGGCGGAAAAAGCGCTGGCGGCCCTAAAAAAATTGGCCTCCCCCAGCGTGCGGGTGCAGCGGGACGGGCTGTGGCAGGAGATCCCTGCCAACCAGTTGGTGCCAGGGGATCGGGTGCTGCTGGAAGCAGGGGTGCAGATCCCAGCCGATGGGCGCTTGGCGGAAGCGGTGAACCTACAGGTGCGAGAGGCGGCCCTGACCGGAGAGGCGGTACCGGTTACCAAGCAGGCTGATTGTGTCCTCCCCGAAGACACAGAGCTGGGCGAGCGGCGCAACATGGCCTTCATGGGCACGGAGGTGCTGCAGGGGCGAGGGATCCTCTTGGTTACTGCCACCGGCATGAACACGGAGCTGGGCAAGGTGGCCAGGCTGCTGCAGACGGTAGAAAACGAGCCCACCCCCCTGCAGCGGCGCATGAGCCAGTTGGGTAATGTGCTGGTGTCGGGATCCCTGGCCTTGGTGGCGCTGGTGGTGATCGTGGGGCTGCTCCAGGCCGGGAGCATGGCGCCTTTTGCCTCGCTGCTGGAAACTTCCCTCAGCATGGCCGTGGCGGTGGTGCCGGAGGGGCTGCCGGCTGTAATCACGGTTACCTTGGCCATCGGCACCCAGCGCATGGTGCGCCGCAACGCCTTGATCCGCCGCCTGCCGGCCGTAGAGACCCTGGGATCTGTCACCACCATCTGCTCCGACAAGACCGGCACCCTCACCGAAAACAAAATGGTGGTTACCGACATCCTCACCCCCGAGCGCCACTACCACGTCAGCGGCAGCGGTTACATTCCCAAGGGATCCTTCTACTGCGGCGGCCAGCCCATCGATCCCCAGCGTGCCCCCGATTTGCAGGCCCTTCTCAGGGCGGTGGTCTTCTGCAACGATGCCCTGTTGCAAGCCAATCTCTCAGCCCAGCGCGGCGCTGCCCCCACCTGGTCAATCCTGGGGGATCCCACCGAGGCCGCCCTGCTGGTGGCTGCCGCCAAGGCCAACCTGCAGAAGGCTTCTTTGCAGGAGCAACACCCGCGGGTGCAGGAGATCCCTTTTAGCTCGGAACGCAAGCGCATGAGCGTGGTGGTGCAAGAGGAGGGCAGCTACCGCGTCTACGTCAAGGGATCCGCCGAGCTGGTGCTGGAGCAGTGCACCTATATCCAGAAAAGCGGAACTTGGCAGACGCTCTCAGAAGCCGATCGCCAGGCCATTTTGGGCGCCAACAACCGCTTGGCAGCTCAGGGCATCCGGGTTTTGGGGGTGGCCACTCAGCAGTTGCAGCGGATCCCGGAGAACCTGGAGGAGATCGAGCGCAACCTGGTGTGGCTGGGCCTAGTGGGCATGTACGATCCCCCTCGGCCCGAAGCGCGGGAAGCGGTAGCCCGCTGCCGGCAGGCCGGGATCCGCACCCTAATGATTACCGGCGATCACCAACTCACCGCCATCGCTATTGCCCGCGAGCTGGGCATTCTCGACTCCGAGAACCAGGCCATTGATGGGCGCACCCTCTCCCGGCTGAGCTTTGAGGAGCTGATGGAGACGGTGCAGAGGGTTAACGTCTACGCCCGCGTGGCTCCCGAACACAAGCTGCGCATCGTGCAGGCCCTGCAAAAGCAAAACCAGTTTGTGGCCATGACCGGCGATGGCGTCAACGACGCCCCTGCCCTGCGCCAAGCGGATATCGGCATTGCCATGGGCATCACCGGCACCGATGTCAGCAAAGAGGCCAGCGACATGGTGCTGCTAGACGACAACTTCGCCACCATCGTAGCGGCCATTGAAGAAGGGCGGGTGGTCTACAGCAACATCCGCCGCTTCGTGAAATACATCCTGGGCAGCAACATTGGCGAGGTGTTGACCGTGGCTGCCGCCCCCCTTCTGGGCCTAGAGGACGTGCCGCTGACGCCCCTGCAGATCCTGTGGATGAACTTGGTAACCGACGGCCTGCCCGCTTTGGCTTTGGCAATGGAGCCAGCAGAGCCGGGGGTGATGCAGCGTCCCCCCTTCAACCCCAAAGAAAGCATCTTTGCCCAAGGGCTCGGCGCCTACATGGTGCGCATTGGCGTCGTCTTTGGCTTGGCGACGATCCTCATGATGGCGATTGTGGAAGCCTACATTGTTCACTGGCGCACGATGGTCTTCACCACCCTGTGTATTGCCCAGATGGGCCATGCGCTGGCGGTTCGCTCTAATGACAAGCTGACCATCGAGCTCAACCCCTTTTCCAACCCCTACCTGCTGGGGGCGGTGCTGACCACTTTGCTGCTGCAGTTGGCCCTGCTCTATGTGCCCTTCCTGCGCGACTTTTTCGGGACAGAAGAACTGACCCTCACTGAGCTGCTCATTTGCGTCGGCTTTAGCACAGTAGTGATGGTCTGGGTAGATCTGGAAAAACTCTACCGCCGCTGGCGCCCCCGTTAAGGCTAGCTTCCATGGTTTCCTCCTTTGCCAAAAGCTTTTTCCCAGGGCAGGGTAGGGCAGCTTTTTTCCGCAACTTAACTGAGCGATTCTGCGGAAACCAGAAGATAAGCTGGAAGCAGCCGCCACCAGAAAAGAGCTGGGGATAGAGATAATGCTGCCGGGCTGGGCCAGCTTTATGCTTGGGGGGATTGTTTTGGTTCTCGGAGCACTTCTAGGGCTTGGCTGGCTCCGGCGGCGGATCCCTCTCTTTAAGAGAGTTTTCAAGCTCATTTTCAAGGGATCGCTGGCAACTTCCAGCCCGGAGGCCCGTTTCCGCGCAGCGCTGGAAGCCAGCCTGGATGCCATTTATCTGTTGGAGGCGGTGCGGGATCCTTTTACCGGCGAGATTGTGGACTTTGTCTTCGTCGATGTCAACGCCAAAGGGGAGGAGCTGATTTCCCGCCGCCGGGAGGAGATCCTCGGCCAAAGGCTGTGCGAGCTGTTGCCCATCAACCGCACGGCTGGCTTTTTTGAAAAATACAAGCGGGTGGTGGAAACCCGCATCCCCCTGGAAGAGGAGTTTCCCATCTCCGGCCAGCCGGGCTTGCGGGCCCGTTGGCTCCACCACCAGGTGGTGCCGGTGGGGGATGGGATCCTCATCACCAGCCGCAACATCAGCGAGCAGGTTGAGAGAGAGCAGGCGCTGCAGGAAAGCGAGTCCCGCTATCGCGCCCTCTACGAGGCAATCCCAGACATGATTTTGGAGATTGCTGCCGACGGTCGCATCCTCGACTGCAAGCCGTCCCGCTACTTCGCCACTCTGCACCCCCCTCAGGACTACATTGGCCGCCGGGTTCAGGAGATTTTGCCTCCTGCTTTGCGGGAGGAATACGAGGCTCTGGGGAAGCGGGCTCTGGCCAACCAGACCGCCGAATACCTGGAGTACGAGATTGAGCCCCAGCCAGGAGTCAAGCAGTATCGCAGGGCCTGTATCGTTGCCCACGGCAGCGAGAAGCTCTACGTCTTGGTGCGGGACATCACAGAGCGCAAGCGGGCTGAGCTAGAGCTCAAAGTGGCCGAGGAAAAACAAAGGGCCATTCTGGCAGCCATCCCGGATCTCATCTTTCACCTCGATAGCCAGGGCGTTTGCCTGGGAGTGAGCTGTGGGGGGGAGGTGCGGCCCTACGGCTTGCCAGAAACTTACCTGGGGCGCTCACCCCACGAACTCCTGCCCCCAGACCTGGCGGAGCGGCGGCTTGCCTATATTCGCCAAGCCCTGGCCACCCAAACCCTGCAGCGCTATGAGCAAAGCCTGGAAATCGATGGCGAGGTGCGCCACGAGGAGGTGCGCATTGCCCCTCTGAATGCGCAGGAAGTGGTGCTCATCATTCGCGACATCACGGAGCGGGTGCAGGCGCAGCAAGCCCTGCAAGAGAGCGAGCAGAAGTTCCGCGCCCTGTTTGAAAATGCTGCCGTGGCCATCCTCATTCGCCATGCCGAAACGGGCGAGATCTTGGAGGCTAATCCGCGCGCCCTTGCCGCCTATGGATTTTCCAGCCTGGAGGAGCTGCGGGCCTTCGACGTTTTGGAGCAGTCCCCCTATCGCCAGGCCCTGCAGGGAAGGGGGTTCTCGCTGCAGCCCTACCTGGAGCAAGCTCGCTCTCAGGGATCTGCCCGCTTCGAGTGGCACTGGCAACGGCGGGATGGCCGGGAGTTTTGGGAAGACGTCTTCGTCCAGCCGCTGGTGCTGCGCGGGATCCCTTGCTGGGTGTTTACCGCCGTCGATATCACCGCCCGCAAGCAGGCCGAAGCAGAGCTGGAGCAATTCTTCTCGGTAGCTTTGGACTTGCTCTGCATTGCCGACGAGCAGGGGTATTTTCGCCGCCTCAACCCTGCTTGGGAGACTGTTCTGGGCCGTTCCCTCGAGGAGCTGCAGCAGCACCCCTTTTGGGAATGGGTGCACCCGGAAGATCTGCTGGCCACGCAGAAGGCGATGCAAAAGCTGCTGCAAGAAGGACGCCTGGATGGCTTAGTCAACCGCTACCGCACCCAAGACGGCAGCTACCGCTTTATCGAATGGCGCGCCTCTCTGGCGGGATCCCTGGCCTACGCTGCCGGGCGGGACATCACCCTGGCCAAGCAGACGGAAGAGCAGATGAAGGCGGCTATGGAAGCTGCCGAGGCGGCCAACCGCGCCAAGAGCGAATTCTTGGCCACCATGAGCCACGAGATCCGCACGCCCATCAACGCCATCATGGGCATGGCCAGCCTGTTGCTGGATACCCCCCTGGATCCGCAGCAGCGGGATTGGGTGCAGACCATCCGCTACGGCAGCGAGGTGCTGCTCAGCCTCATCAACGACATTTTGGATTTCTCCAAGATCGAGTCTCAGAAATTGGAGCTGGAGGAAACGCCCTTTTCCCTGCCCCAGCTCATGGAGGAGCTCTTGGATCTCATGGCCGCCCAAGCCCAGAGCAAAGATCTGGAGCTGGTGGCCTGGGTGGATCCCAGCTTGCCAGCCAGCCTGGTGGGGGATCCCAACCGCCTGCGCCAGATCCTGGCCAACCTCCTCAGCAACGCCATCAAGTTCACCCCACAGGGAGAAGTGGTGGTAACCGTCGAGGCCCAGGAGCGGGATCCCCAGGTGCAGTGGGTGAGCTTCCAGGTGCAAGACACCGGCATCGGCATCCCGCCGGAAAAGCAGGATCGCCTCTTCAAGCCTTTCAGCCAGGTGGACAGCTCCATCAGCCGCCGCTACGGCGGCACGGGCCTGGGTTTGGCCATCAGCCAGCGCCTCTGTCAACTGATGGGCGGAGAGATCTGGGTGCAAAGCCAGCCGGGCCAGGGATCCACCTTTGGTTTCCGTGTCCCGCTGCGTGTTCCGGATCCGGCCCTCTTGGCAGCCCCAGCCCTCGATGCTGCTCTAGCCGGCAAGCGGGTTTTGTTGGTGGAAGACAACGCCAGCCAACGGCAGCTCCTGGCTCGCCTGCTCCAGGCCTGGGGGATGCAGGTAACGGCCTGCAGCTCTGCAGCAGAAGCCCAAGCCCTGGCCAAGGCCCAGACCTTTGAGCTGGCCCTGGTGGATACCAGCCTGCCTGATGGCGATGGACTGGCCCTGGCCAAAGTTCTGCAGCAGGAGCAGCCCCCCCTGAGGCCTTTGCTGCTGGTGGCCCGCAGCGCGGCTCTGGCAAGTTCTGGCTCTTTTCCTGCCCTGAGCAAGCCGGTCAAGGCCTCACAACTGCGGGCTCTGCTTTGCCAGGAAAAAGTGCGTGCCGTTACTTCCCCCTTGGAGCCCCCGCTGCCTTTGGCCAGCCGCTGCCCGTTGCGCATCCTGGTAGCCGAGGACAACCCCGTTAACCAAAAAGTCATCCGCCTAATGCTGGAGCGGCTGGGCTATCAGCCGGACATCGTGGCCAACGGCCTGGAAGCTCTGCAGGCGCTGCAACTGCGCGCCTACGACCTGGTCTTGATGGATCTGCACATGCCGGAGCTGGACGGCCTGGCCGCCACCCGCCGCATCCGCAGCGAACTTCCCCCAGATCGCCAGCCGCGCATCCTTGCCCTCACCGCCGACGCTTTCCTGGAAAGCCGTGCTGCTGCCGAGGCCGCCGGCGTCGACGGCTACCTGACCAAGCCCCTGCAGCCGGCTGTGCTGGAGCGCGCTTTGCAGGAAATCTCTTCTTCTTGCAAGGAAGAAAAACCGGAGCCAGCCTTGGATCCCGACACCCTGGCCAGCCTACGCAGCATGCTGGGATCCCCCGAAGACTGGCAGGAGATGGTGCAAACCTACCAGCAAGACAGCCAGGCCCTGCTGGGATCCCTGCGCCAGGCTCTGGAGCGGCAAGATGCCCAAACCGTGGCCCAACTGGCCCACCGCTTCAAGGGCAGCAGCAGCACCCTGGGGGCCAAGTCGCTAGCTCAGATGTGTCAGGAGCTGGAGAACCTCTCTCGCCACCCCTCTCCCGCTTTTGTAAACTGGGATACCCTGAAGCAGGCCTTGCAACGGTTGGAAGCCGAGTACCAGCGAGTTACCCTGGAGTTATCGGCTGCCGCGTCTGGGCCTTCTCCTGTTGCCAGTACCCATGCAGAAGCTTAATGCCAAGCCTATGTCAGATCGGCGGGGAGGGAGCTTCTCTGGAGCCGAGGAAAAGCCACTGCTGCTGATTGTCGACGATGATCCCAGCCAGCGACTTTTGGCTCGCTATGCCCTGGAGCGGGAAGGCTACCAAGTTGTGGAAGCGGACAGCGGCTTGGCTTGTCTAGAAGTCGTAAGCCGCCATCAGCCGGACATGGTGCTCCTGGATGCGGTGATGCCGGATCTGGATGGGTTTGAGTGTTGCCGCCGCCTCCACGCCCAAAACCCCGACATGCCAATTTTAATCGTCACCGCTTTAGAAGACGAAGCCTTTGTCAGTGAGGCCTTTGCCGCCGGTGCCAGCGACTACATCCCCAAGCCCATCCACTGGTCGGTTTTGAAGCGGCGGCTGCGCCACTTGCTGCAAGCCAACCAGGCCCAGCGCCGTCTGCAGCAGCTTAACCAGGAACTGGAAGCCAAGGTGCAGGAGCGCACCGCCCAACTGGCCTGCCAGGTGGCAGATCTAGAGCAGCTCAACCGCCTCAAAGACCACTTTCTGGCCACGGTCTCCCACGAGCTGCGCACGCCTTTGACCAAGATCAAGCTAGCCCTGGAACTCCTGGGCCGCACCCCCCTCAACGAGAAGCAGCGGCAATACCGGGACATTGCCCTGCAGGAGTGCGAGGCCGAAATCCAGCTCATCAACCGCCTATTGGATCTGCAGGGCCTGGAAGGGAAAGACCTGGGCTCTGCCGTTGCAGCTATTGACCTGCCCCACCTCTGGCACAGCTTGATCGAGTCAGCGCAGCAATGCACCCAGGCCCGCTCCCTCACGCTGCAGGTGGTGGATCTGCCCCCCTCCCCCTGGCGGTTTTACAGCCATCCGCAGCTCCTGACCCAGATCCTCAAAGAACTGCTGGACAATGCCTGCAAGTTTACCCAGCCAGGTGGCACGATCCGTCTAGGGGTTCAGCCAATCCCTGGAGGGGTTGAGTTTAAGATCGGCAACAGCGCTCAGATCGAGCCGGAACATCTGCCCCGCCTCTTTGAGCGCTTCTACCGCGTGCCCACTGCGGATCCCTGGGCCCAGCCAGGTAGCGGCCTGGGGTTGGCTTTGGTGAAGCAGTGGGTGGAGCATCTCAAGGGCCACGTTCGAGTCAGCAGCGAGGACGGGTGGACGTGTTTTGTACTCCGCCTGCCCAGCCTAGAGTCGTCCGGCAGGATGTGATCAATGGCCGACGGCAGCGGCAGTTTCGGCAGTGGCAAAGGAAGTGCCGCAGCCACAGCTAGCCACCGCGTTGGGGTTCTTGAATTTGAAACCGCCCCCCAACAGATCCTCGGAAAAGTCGACGGTGAGGCCCTGGATCAAAGTCATGCTCAAGGGATCCACTGCCACCCGAATATCGCCAAAGTCAAAGGTATGGTCATCAGGGTTGGCCTGGGGCTCGAAGTTCATCACGTAAGAGAGGCCAGAGCAGCCGCTGGGCTTGACCCCCAGCCGTAGGATGGGCTGGGATCCCTCCTTCTCGTACTTGCTGCGCAGGCGTTTTAGCTCTTGGATGGCGCTCTCGGTCAAGGTGATCATGGCGGGAAAGCTGACACTTACTTTTCATCCTAACAAGGGTTTTGGGCCGCCTTTTCCCTGCGCGCGGCAGGAACAGTTGATAAGCTAGGGATCCCATTTCTTCAACTTTACCGTTCTGCCCTTGTGACGGATCCCAACGCCATTCGTGTTACCTTCTTGGGCACCAGCTCCGGCATGCCCACCCGCCAGCGCAATGTCTCTGGCGTGGCGGTGCAGTTTCCGCAGCGGTCGGAATGGTGGCTGTTTGATTGTGGCGAGGGCACCCAACACCAACTGTTGCGGCTGGACGAGCTGCGCCCCAGCCAGTTGCGCCGCATTTTCATCACCCACATGCACGGGGATCACATCTACGGCCTGCCGGGGCTGTTGGCCTCCTGTGGCCTGGGCAGTACCCCCCAACACATCGACATCTACGGCCCCCCCGGCCTGGAAGAGTACCTGAAGGCGGTGCTGCGCTACAGCGAGACGCGGATCCCCTATTCCTTCCGGGTTCACACCGTAGAAACAGGTCTCATTCTTCAGGATCCAGAATATTGGGTTTTTTGCGCGCCCCTGGATCACCGGGTGCCCGCCTTCGGCTACCGCGTGGTGGAACAGGATCGGCCAGGCACCTTTAACGTGGCCAAGGCTCAGGCCGACGGGATCCCGCCCGGCCCCCTCTACGGCCAGCTCAAGGCCGGGCAATCCATCTTCTGGCAGGGCCGCCACTTCCACGGACGAGATTATGTGGGGGATCCCATCCCAGGGCGCAAGTTCTCCTACTGCACCGACACCATCTTCTGCCGCAACGCCGTCGATCTCTCCCGTGCTGCTGACCTGGTCATCCACGAGGCCACCTACGCCGAAGCGGATCGCGAACTGGCCCAGCGCGCCAAGCACTCCACTGCCGCCATGGCCGCGCGGGTGGCCGCCGAAGCCAAGGCCCAGACCCTCATCCTCACCCACTTCAGTCCCCGCTACACCCCCGAAGCTCCCATCACCCTAGAAGACTTGCTGGCGGAAGCTCAAGCGATTTTTCCCAACACAATCTTGGCCCGGGATCGGATGACCTACGCGATCCCGCGCCGCAGCCCTGCTCCCCTGCCGGTGGGGGTCTAGACCCGCCTTGCTAGCTAGAATGATAGGACTGACAGCCTCAACCTGCGATGACGGATCCCAGACCCTATCCTGAACGGCCTCCATTTCCAGAGCGGCCCAAAACTAAGCAACTGGATCAAAACGCCAGCGAGTGGCAAGCTTTCAGCGCCTTGCCCCCGGCAACCTCCTTGCCTCCTGTACAAGCAGAGCGACCGGCTTCCCAAGCAGCCAGCTCGCCCCAGGCCGAGGAAAACCTGCCCAAACTGGCCCCCTGGGGCAAACGGATCGGGGCCTTTGCCCTGGATTTTGGGCTGGGGCTGGGGGTCTCCTACCTGGCGCAGGGCTTGGCTTCTCTGGTGGGAGCCGATGCGGGCGCCGTGGACATGACCGGCTACATCGCCTTCTTCGCCACCTGGCTGGTGAACCGCGGCTACTTCCAATCCCGCCCCGCTGGCCAAAGCCTTGGCAAATGGCTGCTGAACCTCAAAACCTTGGATCCCGAAACCGAGGCCCCACCCCACCTGGTTCGCTCCCTGGCCCGCGAGGGGGTGCTCTCCCTATTTGTGCTCACAGAAGCCCTGCTGGTGCCCCTGGCGGCCGATGGGCTGTTTGCCTTCTTCGACAAGGAAAAACGCCAGAGCATCCACGACCGCGCCGGGCGCACCCTGGTGGTGGAATCGGAGCAGGGTTACCACTTAGATAAGAAAGCCCTGCGGTTGCTGCAGGACATCCTGGAGGGGGACGCCGCCGAGGACGTCAAGTCCGCCGCTCGCGAGCTGTTGCGCCAAGCCCAACGCAACGAGGCAGTGCGCGATCTTTCCCAGCAGATGCAGCGCCTGAGCAAGGACGTGGATCGAAACACCCGCAGCCTAAGACAACAAACCGGCAAGCAAGTCAAAAACTGGGTTGATTCCGTCAAAGAAAAGTTGGATAATTGGTGATCGCGCTTACGAGGTGAACCCACCTCCAGCCTCAACCCCTGGGGTTGGGGGTTCTCAAGTGCTTTTACTTCCTCCACCTTGGGATCCACTATGGCCAAAGCAAAGGGTGCTCGCATCATCATTACCCTGGAGTGTACGGAGTGCCGCACCAACGTCAACAAGCGTTCTCCAGGGGTGAACCGCTACACCACCACCAAAAATCGCCGTAACACCACGGCCCGCTTGGAGCTGAAGAAATTCTGCCCCAAGTGCAACCGCCACACCGTCCATAAAGAGATCAAGTAGTTCAAGCCGCTTTACCGTTCTCCTGACCTATGGTTTACGCTCGTCGCCGCCTGTCTCCCATCAAGCCGGGAGAGCCGATCAAATACACCGATGTTGAGCTGCTCAAGAAATTTGTAACCGAGCGAGGCAAAATTCTGCCCCGCCGCATCACCGGCCTGACCGCCAAGCAGCAGCGGGAGCTGTCTACTGCCATCAAACGGGCGCGCATCCTGGGTCTTCTTTACTTTGTCAACAAAGAAGGATAAGTTGCTGGTTGCTTTCTCCGGATCCCGATGAGCCTGCAGCTTTCGCCGCAATTGCAAGCTCGAATGGCCCAACCCCTTGAGATTGGTGGGGTGAAGATTTTTAGTCGTGTCTTTCAGGCACCCCTGTCGGGAGTAACCGACAAAGTGTTTCGGGGGCTGGTACGCCGCTTTGCCCCGCAAAGCTTGGTCTACACCGAAATGGTGAACGCGACGGGGTTGCACTATGCCCGCGAGCTACCCCGCATCATGGAAGTGGGCGAGGGGGAGCAGCCCATCGGCATTCAGTTGTTCGACTGCCGACCTCACTTTTTGGCGGAAGCAGCCCGTATGGCGGTGGATGAGGGGGCGACCTTGGTAGATATCAACATGGGCTGCCCAGTAAACAAGATTACCAGAAACGGCGGTGGCTCTGCCTTGCTGCGGGAGCCAGACACAGCAGCCCGGATCGTGGAAGCGGTGGCTAAGGCTGTGTCCGTGCCCGTAACGGTGAAAACTCGCCTGGGTTGGTCGGATCAGGAGATCAACATTCTGGATTTTGCCCACCGGCTGCAGGAGGCCGGAGCGCAATTGCTGACTTTGCATGGCCGCACACGCGCCCAGGGCTTCAACGGCAAAGCCCGTTGGGATTGGATTCGCCGCGTCAAAGAGCATCTGCGCATTCCGGTAATCGCCAATGGGGATATTTTCTCGGCCGCTGCAGCGGTGAAGTGTCTGGAGGAAACCGGCGCCGACGGCGTGATGTGCTCCCGCGGCACCATGGGCTACCCCTTCCTAGTGGGGCAAATCGATTACTTCCTGAAAACCGGCCAAGAAAGACCAGCTCCTACCCCCCTGGATCGGATTCAAATGGCTTTAGAACACTTGCGAGGCCTCTGGGAGTATAAGGGAGAACGTGGCATCCGTCAGGCCCGCAAGCACATGACCTGGTACATCAAGGATTTTGCCGGTGCCTCTCAGTTTCGCGCCCTTCTCTGCCGCATCGAAACCTTGCAAGAAGGGGAAGCCCTTCTACTTCAGGCCATGGAGCGCTGCCAAGAGGCCCCGCTGCAGCCGGAAGAAGTAACTGAAGACTCAAACTCCGAAATTGAGCAGGGGATCCTTTTGCCCTAACGGCTGGGCAGTAGCCAATTGGCCTTTGACTGCCGTTTGCAAACGGTTGTTTTCATCTTGAAACAAGGCATCCACGCTTCTGGAGAAGCGACCCTGTCTGGCTATGGGCAGTTGAGCATAGGCAAACTGCCCTGGCTGAAGCTGAAGTGACAGTAACCTTGCCAAACGGGAGCTCGCGACCAGCAGCTTCCGCCGCACCTGAGCTCGATGCGGACTTTTGGTCTGGCGGGCCCAGCTAGCCAAAGGCTGCCACGGTTTTCCCAAGCAACCTGTGGAAAACCTGTGGAAACCCCCCAAAGGCCGCCCCCAGCCTTCATGGGATCCCCAGGCCACATCTAGAGCAGCGGGATACTAGACTAGGGCATCCTACACCGGTTGTGTGTTAAGTTTTATGAATTTGTCAGGGAATAACAACATTTTTATCCTCTCGGCCTGTGGAAAACTTGTGGAAAACTCCAAAAATCTGTGGAAAACTTGTGGAAAAACCCCCCGAGTTATCCACAGAGTATTTATACCTTGTGGAAAATTGGCCAAGTTATCCACAGTTTTTCCACAGGTGGGGAATACGATCAAAAGCTTGTGGCGCAAGGCTTTTCCGATCAATTTCCACAGTTTCCACAGCCCCTACTACTACTAGATCAAAAAATTAAATTGGGTAGGGATCGTGGTTTTTAACTTTATCCTGCGCGCGCGAAGAAAATTTTTTTGCAAAACTCGTCTGGGCAGGGAGGGATCCGTGGGAAGCAGGCGGTGTAGGATAGGCATATTCAGCTCGCAAGTCCCCAATGGTGCAAGCTCAACGTCCTGTGGATTGGGAAGTCGAAGCCAGCTCGCCCGCGTCTGCCCCGCGCGACGGCAGCTCTGGGTATCCCTTTCCCGTCAACGGGACAGAGTCTTTCAGCGAGGCTGTCGATCTACCTGCCGGCGGTCTTTGCTTCACCTGTGAGCAAGCTGCGCTCAGCCATCACCTTGCTGCAGTTAGCCGAGCCGTTGCCAGCCGTCCTGCCCTGCCGGTTTTGGCCAACGTGCTGGTAGAGGCAAGCGCAGAGGCACAGCGAGTTGCTCTGACGGCCTTTGACTTGAACTTGTGCATTCGCAGCGAGTTCAAGGCCGAGGTGAAGGGATCCGGTCGCACCACGCTGCCGGCCAAGCTGCTCAGCGACATCGTCAGCCGCCTGCCCAGCGGCCCGATCGGTGTTAGCCAAGCTCCGGAGAGCGCTGCTGTGACCCTTACATCGGCCGCCGGACAGTACCAGCTACGCGGCATGCCTGCGGAAGAGTATCCCACCTTGCCCGAGATAGCGCTCCGCACTGCCGATGCTGAGGAGGAGAGCTTGGCCGCCCAGATCCTTGAGCTGCCCATCGAGAGCTTGCTGCAAGGGATTGGCCAAACCCTCTTTGCCGCTTCCGGTGATGACACCAAGCAAGTGCTTACGGGTGTACATGTCAAGCTCTTAACCGGGGATCCGCCGCGGCTGGAGTTTGCAGCCACCGATGGACATCGCCTGGCGATGGTTCAGGTGGAGGCCGAAGGGATACCAGTTGATTTGGCTGCTGGGTGGACAAAACTGGATTTCACCATTCCCGCTCGGACTCTACGAGAGGTGGAGCGCATCCTCGCTGCCCAGACGGCCGCTTCTGCAGTGGAACTGCGGTTTGACCGGTCGCAGGTGCAATTTATTTTGGGCGCCGGCGGCACTCAGTGCCAGCAGCGGATTACCAGCCGCCTTTTGGAGGGCCAGTACCCCGACTACAACCGCCTGATCCCGCGGCAATTTGAGCGGCATGTAACCCTGGAGCGTCGGCCTTTGATCGAGTCCTTGGAGCGGGTGGGGGTGTTTGCTGCCCAGCGGAACGACATCATCAAGTTCAACCTTTCTGAGGCAACCCAAACCCTACGCATCAGCACCGAGGCGCCCGATGTGGGCAGCGGCGAGGAATCTCTGCCGGTACAGATGTCCGGCCCTGACCTGGAGCTGGCTTTTAATGTGCGCTACCTGCTGGAGGCCCTTAAGGTGTTTCATACGCAGCAGGTGAGCCTGGAGCTGAACGGCGCCACTCAGCCGGCCATCTGGAAGCCAATTGGAGCGACGCGCCTCTGCTATTTGGTCATGCCGGTTCAACTGCGGGCTACCTAGCCCACCCAAGCCCGACCCAAATCGAAGATTGGCCCCAGCGGCTAAACCGGGTAGATGCCGACACAGCTCAAACAAAGCGGTGGGTAAACTCTTGGATCAAGTCCACCCGCCCTTTGCGCAAAACGGCCGGATCCAGGCGCTCGGTCGTGTTGCAGGTCATCAACACCACCAGCCTCTGCCTGCAGTCGAGATAATCGGGATCGAGCACGCTTTGGTGAAGGGTGCCATCCAGCAGGCTGAGGATGCGTTCGGTTTTGGTGCTCTGCTGGGCCACCTCGCTGGCTCGGTCTTGGGCGAGGTTATCGGCTTCGTTGATGATCAAGCAGACCCGCTCCAGGTAGGGGGGCGCGATGAACTCCTGTACGGCTTCGTGATCCAAGATAAACACCACATAGCCCAGGGGCACCAGCAGCTCGTGGGCCACCGCTTGCGTCCAGGCCGTTTTACCTGTACCTGGGATCCCGTGCACCAAGACCGCCAATCGCTCCTGCTGTAGAATCTGCTGTTGTACTTGATCGGTAAAGGCCTGAATTTCAGCGGGAAAAGAACTGATTGGATAGGGGCTGTAGACTTGCCCGATCCGGCTTTGGTAGCCGCTCACCATCACCGCCAGATTGTAAGTAACCTTGCGAATTAAGGGCCTGAGATCCACGCCCAGCAGGGTGTAGCGGCGACGGTTGTGATGGGTGGTCTGAACTTGCAGCCAAATCTGGTGCTCTGGCCAGAAGGCATAGGTGGTGCCCGGGCTGCTGATTTCCTCCCAACTGCTGAAACGCTCGACCGGATAGTAGAAGTAGCGCTCCATATAGAATTGCACGATCTGCGCCGGTCGCCCCAGATGCGCCAAAACTCTGAGAACGGTCATTTCCTGCAGGCGCCTTAAAACGTAATCGATGGGAATTTGATCGCGGCTCACCTGCTGCCGAATCGGCGTCTCCGTGGAGAGCTGATCTTGAAATACTGTATAGTCGGGGCCGGGCAGAGGTGGGGTGATGCTATTCCAAAACTCTTCGATCTCGTAACGGGTGTTCTCTGAAAATAAGTTGAGAAAGTTGGCCAGCGGGCTGTACTCTCTACGTCCTACCGCATTGGCAACATCGCTGCACACATCCAAAAATTTCTCGGCCAACGCCCAGGGATCCTGCATCGCCAGTTGCCAGAAATACTCGGCATCGAAATGGCGGTACAGGGGCTTCCACCCAGATTGCAGTAGGTTGTAGCTGTTGGCCTGCCGGTAGCCGGGGTAGTAGTCTTCGTAATCGTTATCCATGCAGGGTTAGGGTCTAAGAAGAGGGGAAACCAATAGGAGGTGCTAGGGCGTGGACGCCTGACGCTCTTCAGCCCAGCACTGGGATCCCAAAAAAGAGGATAAGACCTGTATGCTAGCTTGCGTCCCCAGCCCGGAGACAACAGCCCCACCGTTTTCCGGTGCCGGCCCAGGCCCAAGGGTAGGGATCCCCAGATCCTGTTGGAAAAGGATATCCAAATTAGGTAGAGAGGGCTTCCAAATCGTTGCTGCAGGCTGCAGAGGTGGGATGGGCTCGGAGAGCAGCTTGGGCGTTGCGGCGCAGCCGGTGGGCCTTGAGGCGGCGCAGGGCAGAGGCGGGGAAGCGGTGGTCAAACTCCTCGTCGCCGAGCCGCGCTAGTTCTTGGAGATCGGGGGCAATGTTCCAAGGGTAAGGCTGAAAATCCGGGATCCGGCTGGGGCGGGCAAAGCGCTGGTTCCAAGGGCAGACCTCTTGGCAGATGTCGCAGCCGGCCACCCAATTGTGCAGGTTCTGGGCAATTTCGGCAGGGATCCGCTCAGCATGGCTCTCTAAGGTGTGGTAGGCAATGCAGCGGCGGGAATCCACCACCCCTGGGCTGACGATGGCCTGGGTGGGGCAGGCTTCCAGGCAGCGGCTGCAGGTGCCGCAGTGGGCAGTATGGGGACGGTCGGGGAGCAGGGGGAGAGTTGTCAAGATCACCCCCAGGAAAACCCAGGAGCCGTACTCGCGGGTGAGCAAGAGGCCGTTTTTGCCAATCCAGCCCAAGCCCGCCCGCATGGCCCAGGGCTTTTCCGCCACCGGGCCGGTATCCACATAGAATCGGCCTCGATAATCCGGGAACTGGGCTTGCATCCAGAGGTGGAGCTGCTTCAGCCGCCGCCCCAGCACGCGGTGGTAGTCCCGCCCCCAGGCATAGCGGGAGATTTTGCCCTTGCCCGGATCCCGACTGTGGCAGATGGGGGTGTAGTAGTTGAGGGCCACACAGACCAGAGATTGCACCCCCGGCAGCACCCGCTCTGGATCCATTCGCCGCGGATCGGCCATCCAGGCCATGTCGGCGGCCATGCCCGCGGCCAGCCAGGCCCGCAAGCCGGCCAAGTCAGGGGGATCCGCCGCACTGGCGATGCCGACCTTGTCAAAGCCCAGCGCCAGCGCCTGCTGCTTCACCTGTTCGGTAGCTCTGGCCCAGTCGGCTGCTCCTCCCACGGTCGGCCCCGGCAACTCTAGGGCTATTCTGGCAGACCCATCACCTGGCGGTAGCGGGCCTCCAGTTGTGCTGCCTGCTGCGAGCGACGGAAGGGATCCCAGTGGCTGTGCTCGAACAGCTCCTGCCGCAACTGGGCCACGTCCACCGTCGTTACCTCGCCGTTGGCCACCACCCGTTTCCCTCTAACCCAGACGCTGTGCACCACCTGGGTGGGCCGGCCCAGCACCAGCAGCCCGATGGGATCGGTACGGGGCAACAGCGACAGTTGGGTGAGATCGTAAAGCACCAGATCCGCCTGCTTGCCCACCTCCAGGGATCCCAGCTTCTCTCCCAGCCCTAGGCCAATGGCCCCACCGCGGGAGGCCATCTCGACGCTCTCGCGGGGCGAGATCCAGTGGCGGTAGTCGGGATCCGTGATGTTGTGCAGGATGGTGCCGATTTTAATGGCCTCCAAGAGATCCTGGGAGTCATTGCTGGCTGACCCATCGCAGCCAAAGGCCACATTCACCCCCGCCCGCCGGTACTTGAGGATGGGGGCGATGCCACTGCCCAGGCGTAGGTTGCTCAAGGGGTTGTGAACAACCGTAGAGCCGGTGCGGGCCAAGATCTCGATATCGGCATCGGTAAGCCAGACGCAGTGGGCCAGCGAGGTTCTCCGGTCTAGGTAGCCCAAGCGCTCCAGGTGCTCGACTGCGCTGCAGCCGTATTTTTCCTGGGCCAACCTCTGCTGGGCGCGGGTTTCCAGCAGGTGGGCATGGCGGGGGAGGTCATACTTCTGGCTCAACTCTGCGCAGCCCTCAAACAGCTTGTCAGAACAGAGTTGGATGCCGGTGGGGGCCACCATCAGGGTGATGCCCTCTCCCGGGCGGTGGTACTTCTCAACCGCCTCTTCCACCAGGGCCAGCACCTCTGAGGTGCTCAGGGGATAGGCTGCCGCCTCGCCAGCGAAGGATGAACCGCCGGGCAGGCAGGTGGAGAGGGCCTGATCCTGAAGCAGGGGACCGATGAAGGCGCGGATCCCGACTTCTCGATAGGCCCGCACCGCCGCCTCGAGGGTGGCCAACTCTTGGCCGGGGATGAGGATGAGATGATCCACCACCGTCGTGCCGCCGCTGAGCAGGGTCTCCACCGCCGTTGCCAGCGCGCTGAGGTAGATCTTTTCCGGATCCGGCGGCGCGTACTCGTGCAGTTGCGCCAGCCACAGCTCCAGCGGGTAGGGCGGGATGATCCCTCTTTGCCACAGCTCGGAAGAATGGGTGTGGGCATTGACAAAGCCCGGCAGCAAGAGTTGGTTGCCGGCCTCCAGTTCTAGGCTGTCTGTGCCCGTTGCGGTTAACCCTTTATCGATAGCAGCAATCCGTTCCCCCTCGATGCGCACATCTGTGGTTTCGTAGCCTGTGCCGGTGGGGATCAACGCATTGCGTAGGATACAGCTCATGCCCAAGATCCAAAATGACCGCCTGTCACCCTAGCGTGTTGTAGTTGGTCGTGCCAAGGCAAAAAATAGGGAAACTCCATCCAGAAAGCCTCAACCTGCTCAGCCGGCTTGCCATGGTGGGAGAAGCAGAGTGGCACTGCTGCCGCCCACTGGGGTGAATTCAGGGATCCCTCGGCAATAGAGCTATTTTTTCTTCTTGCTGGAGCCTTTTTTGGCTGGCTTGCTCTCGGCAGCCGGTTCAGGAACAACCACCTCAGTAGTAGTCTCGGCAGCAGCTTGGTCAGCGACAGGTTCTGCCCCTTGCGCTGGCTCTGCCGGCTTGAGACCGGCCTGAGCAGCCACTTCAGCGGCAAAATCCGCTTCCTGTTTCTCGATCCCTTCTCCCAAAACGAAGCGGGCAAACCGCCGCACCCGGATGTTTTCCCCTAGCTTGGCAATGTGCTGCTTCACCAATTCCTCTACGGTAATCGAGGAATCTTTAATAAAGGGCTGATCCATCAAAGACAGCTCTTTCAGGCGCTTCTCGATGCGGCCTTGCACAATCTTTTCCCGCACGTTTTCAGGCTTGCTGGCCAGATCCTCTTTGCCCATCTCGATGGCCCTTTCCCGCTCCACCACTTCGGGAGGGATCTGGTCGATGCTGACGTACTCCACACTTTGGCAGGCGGCAATCTGCTTGGCAATATCTTGCACCAGCTTCTTAAAGTCTTCGTTGCGGGCCACAAAATCCGTCTCGCAGTTCACCTCCACCAACACACCGATCCGGTTGCCGAAGTGGATGTAGCTATCGACAACCCCCTCAGCCGCGACGCGACCGGCCTTTTTGGCTGCCCCTGCCAACCCTTTCTGCCGCAGCCAGGTGATGGCTTTCTCCATATCGCCACCGGACTCTTCCAGGGCTTTTTTGCAGTCCATCATGCCTGCGCCCGTCTTTTCGCGCAGCTCTTTAACCAATTTGGCATCAATACTCATGAGGGTTCCTCAAATCTCACATCGTACAAAGAGGCAGAAAGGATGTGGCTGGATGTAGAGGATAGCCAGGAGCAGAACAAAGGATGAATCTAGATTTTAAGGATACAGTCTTCCGGAGAAAGGATGAACAGGGAGTAACTCGAACCGCACGGGATCCCTGCTCTCGTCCCAAGGGTCACTCGCCCTCGTCGGGGTCCCCCTCCTCTTCATCCTCCATATCTTCCAGAATGTCATCCTCCAGATCCATGTCCATAGCCCCCTCGTAGTCGTACTCATCCTCTTCGACTGTGTCGAGCTGCCCGTGTCGCCCTTCATAGATGGCATCGGCCAGCTTGCCTACAATCAGCTTAATCGCTCGGATGGCGTCGTCGTTAGAGGGGATGAAGACATCGCTCAGGTCAGGATCGCAGTTGGTATCCAGCAGTGAGATGATTGGAATCTTGAGCTTGATACATTCCTGAACGGCGTTGGCCTCCCGCCGCTGATCGACGATGATCACCGCGTCGGGGAGCTTGCGCATGGTTTTGATGCCGCCCAAGTACTTCTCCAACTTGGCCAATTCCCGTTTTAGGCGGGCCGCTTCTTGCTTGGGCAGGCGATCCAGCAGGCCGCTGCTCTGCATCTCCTCGATTTCCTTGAGGCGGTCGATGCGGGTTTTGATGGTGGCCCAGTTGGTGAGCATGCCCCCCAGCCAGCGCTGGTTGACGTAGTAGCTGCCACAGCGGGTGGCCTCATGGGCAATGATCCCGGCGGCTTGCCGTTTGGTGCCGACAAACAGGAAACGCCACCCCTTTTCGGCCCCCTCCCGCACGTATTCATAGGCTTCGTTGAGGTAACGGGCCGTCTGCACCAGGTCGATGATGTGAATGCCGTTGCGCTCGGCGAAAATGTAGGGCCGCATCTTGGGGTTCCAGCGGCTGGCCTTGTGGCCGAAGTGTACTCCTGCCTCCAGCAGTTGAGGCAAACTGACTATGCTCATGAGTTGGTTGTCTCCTACGGGTTGGCCTCCGCCCGAACGGATCCCCGTTGGGGACACCCGGTGGCTCGGGCGTGTGGTATTTTAACAGCCTAACTAAGCTAACATGTCTTCTACAGGATCCGGCCACCAAGACCTCCCCCTTGCCGAGATCCAGTTCTAAAAGCTAGATTAGTAAAGCACCTCCAGAGATTCTCTCTGGCTTAGGTGCGTCGGGGCGTAGCGCAGCTTGGTAGCGCACCACTTTGGGGTAGTGGGGGTCGAAGGTTCAAATCCTTTCGCTCCGACTCTGGCTACATAACTGTACCGAGACCGAAAAAGGTCGCTCGTGCGGGGAAAGGGCTGGGGCTCTGCCTCGTTCTAAGGTTCTCTGCTGCTGGGGGAGCTGGACGAGGCAGCAGGCTTAGGAGGAGAGGTGGGGTAAGCTTTGCAAGACAGTGTGGACAACGGCTGCTGAATTTAGCGCCGCCACCTGAAAAAAACTGAGGAAGTCGGTTTCATCCCCCGCGTCGCTGACCGAGCGCACCAGCAGACAAGGGATCCCGGCCTCTTGAGCCACCCGCACCACGGCTGCCCCTTCCATCTCCACCACCAGTGCCCCGGTGCGCTCGCGAATTTGGCGGCGCAGCTCGGCGTCGGCTACGAACACATCGCCGGTGGCCACCAGGCCTTGGTGGATGACCGGCTGCCGTCCGTGTAGGGAGTGAAGAGGGATCCGCTCCGATTGGGCCACGACTAAGTCGTAGAAGGCGCTATCGGCTTCTGCCAGAGGGTAGCGCAGTTCAGGGATGAAGTCGATCCCTAAGACAAAGCCCTCAGGGCGTCCAGTGCCGAAATCGTGCTCGATGGCAGCATGGGCCAGCACCACATCCCCCATCTGGAGGTGATCGGCTAAGGAGCCGGCCACGCCAGTAAAGATGATGCCCCGCAAAGGAAAATGGGTCACCAGCAGAGCTGCCGTGGTTGCTGCCCGTACCTTACCTACCCCCCCTTGAACCACCACCACCGGTTGGCCAGCCAGGGATCCCTGATGGAACTGCCGCCCCAGGTGGTGATGAATGGAGCGAGTTTCCATCGCTTCGGCAAGCATGGCCACTTCTTCCGGCAGAGCTCCCAAAATGCCAACAGCCTTCGGGGGGGAGTGGGATGGAGATGCCATAGCGCTTTCCTCAGGTTTGAGAGGCCGTAGGGATCCGCTGCCCCCACATGCCTGGCCATTTGGTGACCTTCAGATCTCCCAGCACCTGTACTTGACAGGCCAAGCGCAGCCCGTTGCCGCTCTGCGCCGCCGAGGTGGATGGGGGTTGATGGGGTGGCAAAGATAGACGGGCCCGTTCTCGCCAGCCCATGGGGGAGACAGCCCCTTCGATCTGTACGGCACAGGTGCCCAGACCGCGGCAGTTGAGGACATGAGCCGGTGGGTTGTAGAGGAGGATCCCGGCCTGCAGCAGCACCTGGCGCAGGTTGGTGCCCACCTCACAGACGAGGGTGCGTCCTTGCACTTGAATCTGGGGCATCAGCCGCTTTCCCAACGTCGAACAGCTCCATTCTGGCCCAAGCCGGATCCCGAGAGAGAGGCGACCGACTAGGTCGGGGTGCTAGGCAGTATAGTTAAGGTGGTTGGACAGGGAGTAGGGGAAAGATCATGGCCTACAGCGAGCCGCTCGTTGACCGTTCTCCAGAGGTTTTTTCGGTGTTGGAGGAACCTGTTCGCTATGTTGAGATCGTCTCGGCGGTGGTTTCCAGCCTCAAGGAGGATGCCGCCTATGAGAACCACGAGCAGGGGCACACCTGGAAATTCACCTACGGCAGCGTCGAAGTGTTCGTCCACCTGAGCGGCGAATCCCCCGAAGATACCCTGTTGGTCTGGTCTCCCGTTCTCTCTCTGCCGGTGGCGGAGCCGGCTAAGCTCATGCAGAAGCTGCTGGAGAAAAATTGGAGCGACACTCTGGAAGCGCGCTTTTGCATCTGGAACAACCAAGTGGTTCTCAACCACCACCGCACTCTGGAAGGGATCAGCGCCGGCGAGATCTCGCGCGCCATCACCCTTGTGGCCAGCTTGGCCGATGAGTACGATGAGCAGCTCCAGGCTGAGTTTCCCAAAGCTTGAGCCGCGGCGCGATCAGGATGGGATCCCCAGGCTACTGGCTGCCCTATTGCGTAGCCGCCGGCACCTGGCAAATGGAGCAAGATACCTGGCTTTTGCAGCGGCTGCGCCACGCCCCTAGACCCTATTTGCGCTTTTACGGCTGGGATCGGCTTACCCTCTCGCTGGGACGGCACCAGGCCTGGCCGGATCCAGCGCCAGGGATTCCGGTGGTGCGCCGTCCCACTGGCGGAAGAGCGGTCTTACACCAGGCGGCTGAAGATGGAGCAGAGCTCACCTACAGCCTGGTGCTGCCCCTGTCTTACCTCCAAGCTCGGCTGCCCCGTTTGCAGCGGGCCTGCGTGTACGACTTCTGCTGCCGCTTTTGGGTAAAGGGGCTGGCAGAACTGGGCGTTGAGGTGGATCCAATCCTCGCTCACAACCGAACCCATGGCCAGAACCGCCCAACCCTAGATTCGGGCTACCGCAACAAAACCAGTTGCTTTGCTGCCCGTACCCGCGCCGATCTCAGCTGGGGAGGCAAAAAGCTCATGGGCAATGCCCAACTGTGGCAACCTTGGGGGATCCTGCAACAGGGATCCCTGCTGTTGCGGCCCAATTTCGAGCTGTGGGAACGATACCTGCCCGGCTCGCAGGTGATTGGCCTGTACGACCTTTGCCCCACAGCGCCGGGGATCCCTGCTTTGATGGAACATTTTCTCCAAATGGCCCAGGAGTGCTTTGAGGTGGAATGGCAAGAAGAAACCTGGCCGGATCCGCTTCACTGGGAGGATCCGGCAGGGATAGCTGACCCTGAGTGATAGAGAACGGCAAGATCCACTTCCCCCCTCTCCCTCTGGGAGAGGGGCTAGGGGTGAGGGGGTGTTCGTCTCATTGGTATTCGGGATAACTTTGGAAGTGGTTGCGTTCTTGACACTCCCACCGCCTAAAGGGGGGGATTCTTACGCAGTCCACAAACGAGCCCGTAAAGGCACTGTCAAGACGCCTCTAGACAGTTCCGTGTTGCAGATGCATCTCCATCCAAAGGGGCTGTGCTAAAACCAAGGCAGCGCTCAGCCAGGTGAGCCATGCCAAAAGTTTGGGCGGCAGTCTTGCTCAGTGTATCGCTGTGGATCCCGCAGCCCGCTTGGGCCATTGCCCTCGAACAAGTGCCCAACCCCCGCCGCCAGTATGGAGGATGGGTTTCCGACACCGCCGACATCCTCAGCAGCAGCACTGAAAACGAGCTCAACCGTCTCCTTACCCAGCTTGAGCAGCGTACCACTGCCGAGATGGCGGTGGTGACGGTACCCAATACTCAGGGATATGCCACGCCGAAAGCGTTCACCACGCAGCTATTTAACTACTGGGGCATTGGCAAGGCCGGTCGCAACAACGGCGTGTTGTTTCTCATCTCGGTGGGGGATCGGCGGGTGGAAATTGAAACTGGCAGGGGTTTGGCCACCATCCTTCCCGACAGCCGCGTTCAGCAGATTATCGACCAGCACATTCTACCCAAATTTCGCAACAGGGATTTCGATGGCGGCACCTTGTCAGGAGTACGGCAGTTAACTGCAGTGCTGCAGGGGCAGCCAGTTGCCGAGGTTCAAGCTTCCTCTGCGCTTTCCCCTGCAGCCGTTCCTCGAGCAGATGGAAGGGAAGCCTTGGCCGTTGCTCAAGGCTTGCTGGAAGGGAGCCTACTGCTGCTGGGGATCCTGCTCCTAGGGCTGGGGTGGCGGCGCTCCCGCCTGCCGGTCTATCTCAAGGCCGAGCGGGGAGGAGCGAAAGTCCTGTCGCTAACACGCCGCGAGCAGGGGACAATGGCTGTCCTCTCCTCGCTCCAGAGCGCCCCCATTCGCCGGCTTCTCTATCCCGGTTCCCTCTGCCTTGGTCTCTTCCTGATGTCGGTCAGCGGTAACTGGCTGGTACTGGTGCTGCCCTTCCTGGCAGTTGTGACCACCGACGGCATCTTGGGCTCGAAGCGTGGGATCCCGTTTCAGCCGGTGGTGTGTCAAAGCTGCGGTCGGCCCCTGCGCCCCATCCAGCCGCAAGTTCTGGATAAGCAACTTCCCCCAGCGCATCGCCTGGCTAAAAGCCAGCGCAGAGCCCGCTACTACGGCTGGTTTTGCCCCGCCTGTCAGGGGATGGCCGTGGTCGTGCGCGAAGGCACCTCCTGTCGCCACCTTTATTGCCCCCGGTGTCAAGCCCTTACCCTTGACCTCACTACCCAGATTCTCCAGGAAGCAACCTATTCCTCCAGCGGTTTGAAGTTGGAGATCCTAACCTGCCCGATTTGCCAGTACCGTAGCGAGAGAACAGTGGTGATCCCGCCACTTAGGGACAGTGACTCCGAGAGGGATTCTGGAAGTACCTCTGATAGCTCTGATAGAGACTCTGATAGAGATTTCGGGGGCGGCAGCAGTGACGGCGGCGGAGCAGGCGGCAGTTGGTGAGACCCAACTCTAGAGATTTCTCTATCGATTGAACAAGGGGGTTGGGCTTCTCTTAAATCCGCCGGGACAGTACAGTGGTAAGGGAGCAGCGATAGCGATTTGTTAAGGACGAAGATCCCATGACCCTTGCAGAAGGCGTGCAACTGGTTACCTTTGGGGTGCTCTCGGCGATGGCCATTGGCTTTGCCCTAGGAGTGGTTTGGGCCCCTAACATCGTCTATTCCGGCTTTCTCTTGGGGGGCGTTTTCCTGAGCATGGCTGGGCTGTACCTCCTCTTGAATGCCGATTTTGTGGCTGCCGCTCAAGTGTTGATCTACGTCGGCGCTGTCAACGTACTGATCCTGTTTGCCATCATGCTGGTGAACCGGCGCTACACCTTTGCTCCTCTGAAACTGGGCTGGCTGCGCAATGGAGTGACGGCGGTGGTGTCTTTGGGTCTGTTTGCCCTGCTCACCGTGATGGCGTTCAACACCCCTTGGCCTCTGCAGGCGATCCAGCCTCTAAGCAGTGCTCTGGTGATTGGCGGGCATTTCTTTAGCGATTATCTGTTGCCGTTTGAACTGGCTTCTGTTTTGCTGCTGATGGCGTTGATCGGGGCCATTGTCGTGGCGCGTCGAGAGTCTGTTGCTCCCGAAGCCGGAGAAGGCGATCTGAGTTTGCTGGAGCGAGCCCGACCCCAGCTTGAAGCCGAGTCAGAACGGCGAGCAGAGTTGGTAAGCACCCGTTAAACCCGATTGCTTCGGACGTACAGCCCAGAGTTTTCCTGGTACCCCTCTCATCTGTATCCACTGGAGCCTCTTGCGATGTTGCAACTGCAGTTTTTTTTGGTGGTGGCGGCAGTTCTTTTTTGCATCGGCATCTACGGCTTGATCGTCAGTCGCAACGCCATTCGAGTGTTGATGTCGATTGAGCTGATGCTCAACGCGGTGAACCTCAACTTTATGGCCTTCTCCAACTTTGTTGACTCCAGCTTGATTCGCGGCCAGGTGTTTTCCGTGTTCGTCATCACCGTGGCGGCTGCCGAGGCGGCAGTGGGCTTGGCCATTGTGTTGGGGATCTACCGCAACCGGGCCACCATCGACATGGAGAGCTTCAACCTGCTCAAGTGGTAGCTCTTTTCCCAGAAAAACAAGGAGAGCGCTGCCAGAGGATCCCCTTCTTGGCAGAGAGCTGTGGCAGCTTCATCTTTCTAGTGGCAACAACTCTACTCGGGAGCCGGCTGAAGTAAGCACCCAGTTAACGCTCGCTATCGGGAAAGTAAAGCGCCAGAGCTAGCTGCTGGCAGGCTGGTCACGAGCCGCCTGGGGCAATCGACAGCAAGGACGCTCGGTGAGTCTACGTGAAGGCCAGAACGCTCGTATAAGCCAAGGCCCCCACTAGAGGCAAGAAGATTAACAGCCCCAGCCATCGAGATTTGTTGAGCCGGGGCGGGATGGCAAAGATTACCCAGATGAAGAAAATTAGGTTGACTAAGGGAATAAAAAGGAGGAGAACCCACCAGCCTGGCTTGCCAGCAGCCCTGCACATTACCCAAGCGTTCCCAATCGGGATCCAGGCCAACCAGGCATTGGGTACACTCAGCTTTTGTCCAATCACCATCAAGGTGTAGCTAAAAAAGGCATAAAAGACAATCCCAACCAAGACTGGAAAGAGCTGATCCAGCCTCGCCCCCCTACCCT
>NZ_JANSIY010000023.1:0-28289 GCF_047462295.1 Synechococcus sp. H60.3
TGGCGGCAAACAGGATGGCCGCGTCCTTGATGGTGATGGAGGTCTTCACCCCGTCGTAGTAGAAGGCGATGCTGTCGGTGGCGGGGGTTGCCGTCTCGGGCAGTTGCGCCGAGATGGTAGAGGGCACCTGCGTAGCGGTGGGCGTGTCAGAAGAGCAGGCGGCCATCACCCCTGCCAGCGAGGAGGCCAGGGCCAGAGAGACCAGGGAAGAGCGCAAGCCAGGCAAGAAGTTGCGGTTAGACATTGTCACAAATCTCCGAAGATAAGGTCTTGACCAAGGGTTGAAGTCTTGGCAAGCGCAGCCCGGCTCACTCAACAGGGAAAATCTCGTCCAAACCTGGTAATAGAATACCCAACCAGGATCCAAAATGTACAGTGGGGAACCCAAAAAACCGGGAATGCGCAGGCAAGACAGATAGGAAAGGGCGACCTGGCGGCATTGAGCAGCTCTTTTGTTGACTCAACAGAAACAGGTCGCCCTGATAGCGCTAGCCCAAGGCTAGTTGACCGAGATGGCCGGGCCGAAGTTGAAGTAGGTGGTGCTGCCGGGATTGGTGGTGTTGTCGAAGGTGCTCAGCGTCGTGCCGCCCACCGTGATCGCCGACGGCGAGGCAATGGCCGGCGTTATCCGGATCTGGCCACCGAAGGGGATGGTAAAGGGCCCGGAGAAGGTGGCCACGTTGCCGGATACCGACGTGGAGGTGGCGATGATTGTGCCATCAGCCTGGCGGATGGTGACCGTCGCGCCGGCAGGCAGCCCCGGAATGGTGAGCTGCGGGCCCGCAGGGGTAGGTGTCGGTGTGGGTGTCGCTGGTGGCGTGCCGCCTGGACGGAACTGCAGGCTGGCCCCTGGACCAAAGCCTACCGCCGAGCAGAGGGCATCCGACACCACACCGAAAACGCTGGAGGTGAAGGGAACCAGCGTTGGCGAGCTATCCAAGAAGTTCACCAGGTTGCCCGGCGCGCCCGCCAAGCTCTCGACGCGTCCACACACAGTAACGCCGGGAACGGGCGTTGGCGTGATGGTGTTGTTGAAGAAAGCCTGCAGAATGGTGCCTTCGCCGCCTAGCGCCCCGGTCGCGGTTGGCGTGAGGTCAACACTCGGACGAGCGTAGATAGCTCCCGTGCCTTGGGGCGGTTGGTTGAAGACGTTGCCCGTCACCGAGGCCTTGGCAAAGGGCGAGAGGTTGCCCGAAGCCTGGGTCTGCCGATCCACAATGTCGGCAACGAAGACGGGGCTGTTGATGGAAGCCTCAAAGCGGTTCTCGCGGATGGTGACCGTGGCAGGCTCCGCCGACACCACGTGCACGCCGGCAACCGTGTAGCCGCGCAGCAGGTTCTTGTAGATATCAGCCTGCGAGAAGTCGCAGACTTGGACAGAGACGTAGGTGTCGGCCTGCGTGGGCCGTGCGAAGTCGTTGAAGGAAACTTCTACGTTGCGCGCCCCTTGGTTGGCCAGGTCGCACTCACCAATGCCCACCTGGTAGTCCGCCGCCGGGCCGCCTGCGTCGGGGTCGCGGCCCAAGGTGCCCGTAATCCGGAAGCCGTTGCCCTCCGTTCCCCCCAGGGTGGCGTCGTTGGCCAAGATCTTGACGTTGCGCAGCGTGCTCGTGCCGTCGAGGGAGTTCAGCGTCAGGCCCGGCTTGTCGGCAGGGATCACAATCTCACCTTCTGCCGTGAAGGAACCCGGGCCTGCCGTCACCGTCGGGTTGGGGCCGGCCGCCTCGGCAATGGCGCGGGTGAGGGAGAGATAGACGTTGCTGGTGTTGCTGTTGAAAGCAAGGCCGCTGACTGCCGCCACAATGGCCCGCCGCTCAGCCGCGCTCAAGCCGCTGCCGCGGTCGTCACGAATGGCGTAGACGTTGGCCGTCGCTGTTCTTGGGGTAATGGTGTTGCCGGCAAAAGTCAAGCTCAGCCCCGTCACTGCCGGCTCGATGAAGATGGCGGCAGAGCCGGCACCCACATCTTGGGCCGCAAGGTTGATCAGTTGAGTTGGGATGTCGGGGACAGATTCGTAGCCCAAGAAGATGTTGTTGGTCTCCACCCGCAGGTTGATGCCCGCGTTGTCGCCGGCAATGCGGATGCCTGCCGAGCTGCCCGCGCCAGCCACAAACAGGTTAGAGCGGGTTACTGTCAGGTTCTTGGAGGTGGTGGCGGCAGCCGCTGAGCCAAAGCCAATAGCTACCCCGCGCGAGGCCGGAGTGGTTACCGTTGGAAAGAGAACAATATCGACGCCAGTAACGGTAACTTCGGTGGCGCCTTCGGCATTAATGCCGTACTCAATGGGTTCCAAAGAGCGGGTGTTGAGAATGCTGAAGTTCTCCAGGACAACGCCGCTGGCATTGTTGGTCACTTGCACGGGGGCGCCGGTAGCTGCACCCACCACGATGGCATCGCCCACATTGCCAGTTGCACCGCGCACCGTAACGTTGCTGCGGTTGATGACAATGTTCTGGCGGTAAACACCCGGCTGGAGAACGATGGTAAGAGGCTGAGCCGGATCAGAGGAAGCGATGATCTGACTGATGTTGCTCTCAGGAGTGACGTTAACCGTTCCCGAGGGACGGGGGGTTGGCGTGGGAGTTGGCGGCGGGGCCGGGGGAGCCGGAGGGGCCGGCGGCGGTGGGGGCGGCACAGGCACTGCCGGGCCAGAGCTATCTTCGCCGCAGCCCGTCAGGATCACAGGCACAAGGATCACGGCAGACGCTAAGGTCAAAGAACCCAGTGACTTTAGCAGCCACTTCTGCATTGTTCCGTTCATTTTTCTCCTCTTAACCAAAAAAGTAGGGTTCGGCTGAACACTTCCCTTAACTTACCCGATTGACCGGCCCAAAGCAACTAATGGGGCTAGGGGCTTGCCGTTCGGGCGGGAGACGCATACGCGCTTGTGTCAGCGCTTGCTCTGGTTACTCCGTAAATCATACAGGCAGATCTGCCCAGGTTGACAAGTCTTGCCCTTTTTTCAAGAAAAGTTGGGATCCAGGGGGATACAGCGCGGTCTGGGGGGCGGGTGGGATCCTTGCTGGGCAGGGGGTTGACGCTTTGCCCCCCAAAAACCGGAAGATTTGCCTATTTCCTCGCAAAAGGGTGCTTGATCCGGGGCAGAAGGGTGGCAGGATGAGGAGTGGACGTTTTTTCTGGAGACCCAAGCAGGATGGCTGTCTACAAAGTTCGGTTGATCAACGAAGAGCGGGGCTTGGACGTTACCATCGATGTGCCGGACGACGAGTACATTCTGGATGTGGCGGAGGAGCAAGGGATCGAGCTGCCCTATTCCTGCCGCGCCGGGGCCTGTTCGACCTGTGCCGGCAAGCTGGTAAGCGGCACGGTTGATCAAAGTGATCAATCCTTCCTGGATGACGATCAGATTGCGCAGGGCTATGTGTTGACCTGCGTGGCCTACCCCACTTCTGACTGCACCATCATCACCCATCAAGAAGAGGCGCTGTACTGAGGCCCTCACCCCCGATCCCTCACCTCCATCCCCTCTCCCTCAGGGAGAGGGGAGTAGGGTTTTCTTATCCTCTGTTGAGCTTTTTGACGATGACTCCAGAGCAAGAAGAGTGGTTAATCCGGGCCGTTCAAGAGCTGCAGGCTGCCCAAAAAGAGCTGCAAGCTGCTCAGCAGGAGCTGCGCCTTGTCCAACAGAATCAACAGGTTCTGATTCAGGAAGTCCGCGAGGGGCAGGCGATGCTGGCGCAGTTTTTCCGCGAGGCGCTGGAGCGCTTTGACGAGCGCACTCGGGCTATTGAACGCCGCACCGACGAGATGGCGGCAGAGATGAAGGAGATGCGGCAGGAGATTCGGGATCTGCGCCGCGATTTTTTGGAACGGCGGTAGGCCCAAGCGCTCCGCGCCGCTAGCGCGAACACCCCCGGCCCCTCTCCCTCAGGGAGAGGGGAGTTAGGATGGCAGCAGAGTGGCTTTTGGAGGCGGCTGTGGCTTTGACGATAGGATCCGTTCCTGGGTCGACAGCGGCTCGCCTGAGTTTGGCAGAGTACCTCAAGTATTCCGATGGCGGCGATACCCGCTATGAGCTGGTGGCGGGGGAGTTGGTGCCGATGGCCCTTCCAACCGGACGGCATGGTCAGATTGTGGATTTCCTCAATACCGCTTTTCGAGTTGAGATCCGGCGCCAGGGGCTACCGTGGACTTCTCAGCCGATGGCTATCGGGATCCAGTCGCCGCGGGGCAACCGCTGGGATACGGTGCGGATCCCGGATGTGGTGGTGCTGCCTCTGCAGCAGTGGCAGGAGATGGGATCCCGAGAGGCTCTCATTCGCTTGGAGGATCCGCCGCCGCTGTTGGTGGTGGAGGTGGTGAGCGAATCAAGCCGGGCGGCGGACTACCGAGCCAAACGGGCGGAATACTGTGTTTTGGGCATTGGTGAGTACTGGATTGTGGATCCGATGGAGGAGAAGGTGAGCCTGCTGCTGTTGCACGAGGGCTGGTACGACCTGCTGGAGGTGAAGGGATCCGAGCGGGTGCCCTCGAAGGTTTTTGCAGGGCTGGAGCTGCAGGCGGGGGAGATCTTGGCGGCGGACTTGGGTTATTCTGGTAAAGCCACGGGGAGTTAGCTCAGTTGGTAGAGCGCTGCGATCGCACCGCAGAGGTCAGGGATTCGAGTTCCCTACTCTCCATTGCCCTCACCCCCGGCCCCTCTCCCTGAGGGAGAGGGGAGTTGGTGGTAGGATCTTGGCATCCTCTCGCTCTAGTTGATAATGACTCCGGAACAAGAAGAGTGGCTGATCCGCGCTGTTCAAGAGCTGCAAGCGGCCCAGCAGGAGCTACGTCTTGTCCAACAAAATCAGCAGCTTCTGATTCAAGAACTGCGAGAAGGGCAGGCAATGCTGGCTCAGTTTTTCCGCGAGTCCATGGATCGCTTTGATGCGCGCACCCGCGCTATCGAGCGCCGCACGGATGCCCTGGAGCGCCGAACTGAAGCTCTGGAACGGCGCACTGACGAGATGGCCCAAGAGATGAGGGAGATGCGGCAGGAGATTCGAGATCTGCGCCGCGATTTTTTGGAACGGCGGTAGGCCCAAGCGCTCCGCACCGCTCACGCGACCACCCCCGGCCCCTCTCTTTGGGAGAGCAGCCCCTCACCCCCGGCCCCTCTCCCTGAGGGAGAGGGGAGTTAGTAGGGATCCGTGCTGGATTACTCTAGAGAGAACTTTGACGTTGCTCGATCGGCCTTTCCCTTCCTTAGCGAGTTTGCCATATGTCTGTTATCCGTGCCCTGCACCGCCAGTTGGTGAGCAAAGAGCGCTCAGCCGAGGAGATCGCGCGCGAATACCTGGAGCGCCTGCACCAACTGGAGCCGCAGCTCAAGAGCTTTATTACTGTTACGGAGGAGCTGGCGCTGCAACAGGCTAGGGCGGTGGATGCCCGCATTCGCGCCGGGGAGGCGATTGGTCCGCTGGCCGGGATCCCGTTGGCTGTGAAAGATAACCTCTGCACCCAAGGGATCCGCACCACCTGCGCTTCTCGGATTCTGGAGGGGTTTATTCCGCCCTACGAGTCAACGGTGACGGCGCGGCTGGCGGCAGCCGGCATGGTGACGGTGGGCAAGACCAACCTGGACGAGTTTGCCATGGGCAGCTCCACGGAAAACTCGGCCTTTCAGCGCACTGCCAACCCCTGGGATCTGACGCGGGTGCCAGGGGGGATCCTCAGGCGGGTCGGCGGCGGCGGTGGCGGCAGACCAGGCGGTGGTGGCCTTGGGATCGGATACGGGGGGATCGATCCGCCAGCCGGCGGCCTTCTGTGGCGTGGTTGGCCTCAAGCCCACCTATGGGCTGGTCTCCCGCTATGGGCTGGTGGCCTTTGCCTCTTCTCTGGATCAGGTGGGGCCGTTTGGGCGCACGGTGGAGGATGTGGCCCTGCTGCTGCAGGGGATTGCCGGCCACGACCCCATGGACTCCACCAGCCTTAGGGTGGAGATCCCGGACTATAGCCAGGCTTTGATCCCCGATATCAAGGGCTTCAAGATTGGCGTCATCCGCGACCTGCTGGGGGAAGGGTGTGGGGAAGAGACCCGCGCGGCTGTGCAAGCGGCTATCCAACACCTGCAGGAGCTGGGGGCGGAGATCCTGGAGATTGACTGCCCCAGCTTTCGCTACGGTCTAGCTACCTACTACATCATTGCTCCTTCCGAAGCTTCTTCCAATCTGGCCCGCTACGACGGCGTCAAGTACGGCCTGCGGGAACCTGCCGACTCGCTCTTGGCTATGTATGGCAAGACCCGCGCCCGCGGCTTTGGGCCGGAGGTGAAGCGGCGCATCATGATCGGCACTTATGCCCTCTCTGCCGGCTACTACGATGCCTACTACCTCAAGGCCCAGAAGGTGCGCACCTTGATCAAGCAAGATTTTCTGCGGGCCTTCGAGAAGGTGGATGTGTTGGTCAGCCCCACCACCCCCACGCCGGCTTTCAAAAGCGGCGAGCGGGAGGATCCCTTGAGCATGTACCTGTGCGACCTGATGACGATCCCGGTCAACCTGGCGGGCTTGCCGGGGCTGAGCCTGCCCTGTGGCTTTGCCAACGGTCTGCCCATCGGCCTGCAGATCATAGGCAACGTCTTGCAGGAGAGTAAGGTGCTGCGGGTGGCCTATGCTTACGAGCAGAGCACTGACTGGCACAAGCAGCGACCTCTCCTGGGACAGCCCCCCGTTGAGCAGGCCCAGGGAACCGCTCCCAAACAGCCCAAAGCCAAGAGCAAGTCCGCCAAGGGGAGCAAAAAATCCAAAAGCTGAGCCCCCTAGGCCATGCCCATCTGGTTGGCTGCCGAGAAGCGCTCCATAAAGCGCAGGAAGCGCTCCCATTCTGCTTCTGTTTCCATGTCGTAGATCACTTCCAGGGCCTTGAATTCCCCGTTCAAGAACTTGGCTTTGATGTTGCGGGTGGTCAGCTCCCCTTCCTCGTCGATCATCCGCATGCCCAGGATGCTTTGCGTGTCGGACTTCAGCTCCTCAAAGCGAAAAATGGCGGATCCCCGCTTGCCATTTTTGGATTTCAGCAGCCGCACCTGCGTTGGCACTTCTGGAATGCCGGGAGAAAACTCAATAGTGGCCATGATTTTTAAAAAAATAACCCATTCAGGCCATTATAGTTGTTCCAAACACGATTGAGATACTTTGTCGCTAGCGGCCCAAGCGCTCCGCACCGCTCACGCGACCACACCACTCCCTGTCCCAGAGGGAGCTCCCCTCACCCCCGGCCCCTCTCCCTCAGGGAGAGGGGAGCTGGAGAGCAACGGACAGGCTGTTCCATAACCCTTTGCAATGACTATATAACGGCTGGATCCCCGGCTAGAAACTTTTTCAACTCGCAAGCGGCCATCTGCTCCAAATGGTGGCTGGCCTGGCGCTGCGCTTCGGTCACATCCGGGATCCGGTCACAGAGGGCGCCAACCCTGATGGGAAGGGATCGGGCAGTCAAGTTAGCCCGAGCTGCCGGGGTGGCCTGGCCGCAGAGGATGAGCAAGGGCTTCTGCGCCGCGCTCGCCTGCTCCAGCACTGCCCCCACCACTTTGCCCATGCTGCTCTGTTCATCGAGGCGGCCCTCGCCGGTCACCACCAGGTCGCAGCGACGCATGCGCTCCGGCAGGGCCAAGTGCTGGGCCAAGAGCTGGATCCCGGACTCCAGGGTAGCTCCCAAAAAGGCCACCAGCCCTGCCCCCAGCCCACCGGCAGCGCCGGCCCCTGGGATCCCGTCCACCGTCCGGCCCAGGTCGCGCTCCACTACTCTGGCCCAGTGCTGCAGGGCCTGCTCCAACTGCCTTACTTGCTGGGGAGTGGCGCCCTTCTGGGGCGCAAAAACGGCAGCCGCCCCCAACGGGCCGGTGAGGGGGTTCTGCACATCGCAGAGGCCGCGGATGCACTTGCCCAGCCAGACAGGCTGCTTGGGCGGCTCGATGCGCGCCAGCCGGGCCAGCTCCCCTCCCCCCCAGCCAATGGGATCCCCGGCCTCATCCAGGAGGCGATAGCCCAGGGCCTGCGCCATTCCCGCTCCCGCATCCACGGTGGCGGATCCGCCCAGCCCTATCCAAATCTCAGCAATGGGATCCCGGCAGACGGCCCGCAAGAGCTCCCCTAGGCCATAGGTGGTGGTGCGGGTGGGATCCCGCCGCTGCGGGGGCACCAAGGTCAGGCCGGCCACCTGGGCTACTTCCAGCAGCGCCCGCTCGCCTACCACGCCATACTCGGCCCAGACGGGATCCCCCAGCGGGCCGCTGACCCACAACCGCCGTTTTTCTCCCCCCAGTGCCGACAACAAGGTCTCCAGCGTGCCCTCACCCCCATCGGCTAGAGGGAGCAGCTCTATCTCCGCCTGGGGCAACCCCTGTTGGATCCCGCGGGCGATGCTCTCTGCCGCCTCCTTGGCCGTCAGGGATCCTTTGAAGCTATCCGGGCAGATCAAAACCCGCCGAGGCGGGCGGCTGAACTCGGATCCCTCGTCTGGTGAACCCCTACCCAGCATCAGCCCTAAAACGTCCTCGGCGGCAACAGAGAGAATGGATTGAACTTGGTTTCAGGCCCGCAAGGCTGAGCCCGGAGCTACTGGGCGCTGCCTCCCTCCGCTGTTGGAGGTTGATCCGGTGTTGGAGGTTGGGAAGAGGGGACAGCGGCGGATGAGTTGCCCAAAGACTGCTCCAGGGCCAGGCGCTGCTCCATCACCCGCAGAAAATAGCCCCCCATCATGGCACCCGAGAGCATCTTTGCCAAACTCTCGCGGTTGGTGACGATTTGAACGCCAAATTGGTCGGACGGCAAACTGCCCAGCAGGCTGCGGATGTTATAGCCCAGGATCTCCAGCACCTCTGGGGAAGAATTGCGGGCAATATCCTGAAAAACGCTGGGATCCTGAGACTGCAGGTATTGCCAGAGCCGGTTGTTGGGGCTAGGCGTTGGCACAGCCTCAAAGCCAGGAATGAAGTTGATTGGGCTGGACATGGAGTTACCAAGCTCCCCAAACACAGCAGGTAAAGCCCAACTGGACGGCTTGCCTGATCCCTCAGGCTCTCACCGCTCCCGCAATTTGGGCTATGCCCAACTTAGCACCTGCGCCTTGCTGCCTTCGGTACGGGATCCCACCCTTCCCAAGCGGCAAATGCCGTACCTCAGGGATCAACTGTCGGCCTGGGGAGCCCATCTGCCGGCTCCTCTTCAGCTTCTGCCGGATCCCCGATAAACGAAGCGGGCACCACCGTCACTCCTACAATGCTGTCTTCGGGATCCAGGCGCTGCACCAGCACCCCTGTTGCCTCACGAGACTGAGTGGGGATGGCCTTGGCCAACTGGCGCATGACAATGCCTCTGGCGGTTACCAACAGGATCTCGTCCTCGGCATTGACGATGCGCAGGGCAGCCAGCTCATCCGACTCCTGGCGGAACTTGGTGGCGATTACCCCCTTGCCACCCCGGTTTTGCTGGCGGAAGTGGTCGATGGCCGAGCGCTTGCCCCGCCCTTCTTTGGTGATCACCAACACCCAGGGGTTGGCCAGCCCCTCCCCCTCTCGCTCAGCGGCCATCACCGACTCGGCGAAAATGATGTCCATACTGACGATGTCGTCACCGGGGTTGAGGGTGATGGCCCGCACGCCGCGAGCAGGCCGCCCTAAGGGACGCAGTTGCTCGTCGTCGGCACGGAAGCGAATGGACATGCCTTGGCGGGTTGCCATCACTACATCGTCGCTGGAGCGGGCGCGGCGCACCCAGCGCAGCTCATCGTTTTCCTCCAGAGAAATGGCAATTAGGCCGTTGGAGCGGACGTTAGCAAAGGCGCTGAGGGCCGTTTTTTTGATGTACCCCCCACGGGTGAGCATCACCAAGTATTCGTCGTCGCTGAACTTGCTCACGGGCACCATCGAGGTAACCCGCTCTTCCCGGCTCAGGGGCAGCAACTGGACGATGGCGCTGCCACGGGCGGTGCGGCTCCCTTGAGGGATCTGGTAGGCAGGCAGAGTATAGACCATCCCCCGATCTGTGAAAAAGAGGATGGTGTCGTGGCTGCGACAGGCAAAAAACTGTTCAATGGCATCGTCGTCTTTGATGCGGGTGCCAGCCTTGCCACGGGTGGCCCGCCCCTGCACCTGAAACTCTTCGATGTCCGTGCGCTTGATGTAGCCCTGCTCCGTGAGAAAGATAACCGTCTCGCGGTTCTCGATGAGATCGGCGACCTCCAGCTCACCGTCTTCGAGGCAGAGGCGGGAGCGGCGCGGACTCCCAAAGCGGGCTTTAAGCTGCTGCAGCTCTTCGCAGATAATTTGCATTACCCGTTCCCGCCGAGTCAGAATGTCCCGCAAATCGGCAATTTGCCGCAGCAAGTCCTCGTGTTCGGCCTGGATTTTCTCCGCTTCCAGGGCGGTAAGGCGGCGCAGTTGCATTTGTAGGATGCCATCGGCCTGCGCTTCGCTTAGCCCCAGTTGGCTCTGCAGCTCAGCGCGGGCTGTGGCAGTATCAGCAGCTCCGCGGATAAGGGCAATCACCCGATCCAACTGCCCCAAAGCCACCAGGTACCCCTGCAACAGGTGATCCCGCTCCTGCGCCTTTTGTAGCTCATAGCGGGTGCGCCGCTCGATCACCTCTGCCCGAAAATCCAAGAAAGCCTGCAGGGCATCCCGCAAGGTCAGGGTGCGCGGCTCGCCGTTGAGGATGGCCAGCATGTTGACCCCGAAGTTGCTCTGCAGGGGGGTTTGCTTGTAGAGGTTGTTGAGCACCACCTGCGGTTGGGCATCCCGCTTCAGCTCAATGACTACCCGCATGCCGCTGCGGTCGCTCTCGTCACGGATGTCGGCAATGCCCTCCAGTTTTTTCTCATTGACCAACTCGGCAATTTTTTCAATCATGGCTGCCTTGTTGGTCTGGTAGGGCAGCTCGGTGATCACGATGGCGTCCCGCGCCGGTCGGCCCCGCTGCTCAATGGTCTCGATGGTGGCCACCCCCCGCAGGGTGATGGAGCCGCGCCCGGTGGTATAGGCTTCGCGGATGCCCTCCTGGCCCATGATCAGCCCGCCGGTGGGGAAATCGGGGGCCGGGATCCATTGCATTAACTCCAGGCTGGTCAGGTTGGGGTTGTGGATGAGGGCAATCAGGCCGTCCACCAGCTCTCCCAGATTGTGGGGCGGGATGTTGGTGGCCATGCCCACAGCAATCCCGGAAGAGCCGTTCAAGAGCAACTGCGGGATCCGCGCCGGCAGCACCAGCGGCTCTTGCTGGGATCCGTCGTAGTTGTCGATGAAGTCAACGGTGTTGGCGTCGATATCCTGCAGCAGGGCTTCCTGGGCAAAGGCGGTGAGGCGGCACTCGGTGTAGCGCATGGCCGCCGGCGGGTCGTTGTCGATGGAGCCGAAGTTGCCGTGCCCGTCCACCAGGCGCTCCCGCATGGAGAAGTCCTGGGCCATGCGCACCAGCGCTTCGTAAACCGCCTGATCCCCATGGGGATGGTATTTCCCAATCACATCCCCGACAACGCGGGCGCACTTGCGAAAAGGCCGATCCGCCGTCAGGCCCAGCTCGTGCATGGCGTAGAGGATGCGGCGATGCACCGGCTTCAAGCCATCCCGCGCGTCTGGCAGAGCCCTCCCGACAATCACGCTCATGGCGTATTCCAGGTAGGACTGCGTCATCTCCCGCTGCAAGTCGGTGCAGATGATGCGCGCGGTCAATTCGTTGTCGCTCATGGGATGGAGGTGGAGGTGAGGGATCCCGGTGGACTTGGGCGCGGGCAGGGTGCAAGGGCAGAAGGTTGTTGCCCGCCAACAGTCGGCAACCTAGGGCAGTAACCCCAAATCCAGGTGTTTCCAGTCTACCATTCTGGGGTAGAGCGGCTGTCGGTAGGCAGCTCTGCTTGGCAGAGAGAGTTTCCCAAACTCGGCGCCAAAAGGGGATCCCTGAAGAAACTTATAGGTAGAAATCTATTCTCTAGTCTAGTCTTTATGGTAACGCTCAATGGTAGCCTACCTACATAGTGTCGAGAGCGGTGGAGCATGCTGCAGCAAGCGAAAGAAGAGCAGGCCGGCGGTAGGAGATTTCTGGATTGGCAGCGGCGGCTAAGCCTAGAAAACTGGCGTGGGGATCTCTTCGGCGGGCTGACGACGGCGATTGTCTCGCTGCCGATGGCTCTGGCCTTTGGGGTGGCTTCCGGGGCGGGGCCGGTGGCAGGTTTGTACGGGGCGGTGTGTGTGGGCTTTTTTGCCGCCCTGTTCGGTGGTACCCCCACCCTTATCTCCGAACCCACCGGGCCGATGACGGTGATGATGACGGCGGTGGTTGCCAAGGTTACCGCCAGCTATCCGGATCAGGGGTTGGGGCCAGCTTTCACCGTGGTCATGCTGGGGGGCCTGTTTCAAATTTTGTTTGGATCCCTGAAGCTGGGCAAATACATCACCCTCATGCCCTACAGCGTCATCTCCGGCTTTATGTCGGGAATTGGCTGGATCATGATTTTGCTGCAGATCCCGCCGCTGTTGGGCCACGCCAGCCAGGGGGGAGTGATCGGGTCGGTGCAGAACCTGCCGACCTACCTGCTTAACCTCAAGGTGCCGGAACTGGGGTTGGGGCTGCTGACGCTGGCCATCCTCTTTTTCTATCCCAAGCCCTGGCGACGGGCGGTGCCGCCCCAGTTGGTGGCCCTGGTGCTGGGAACGCTGGTGGCCAACTGGTTCATGGCTGACTGGGAGTTGCGGCGCATTGGCCCCATCCCCACCGGCTTGCCCCAGGTGCAATGGCCACAGTTGCCCTTTTCATCTTTGGCCAGCTTGGTGTTGGACGGGGTGGTGCTGGGCATGCTGGGCTGCATCGACACCCTCTTGACGGCGGTGATTGCCGACAACCTCACCCGCACCCGCCACGACTCTGACCAAGAGCTGATCGGGCAGGGGATCGCCAACCTGGTCTCCGGCTTCCTGGGGGGGTTGCCGGGAGCAGGGGCGACCATGGGCACGGTGGTGAACATCCAGACGGGGGGACGTACGCCCTTGGCGGGCATCACCCGCGCCCTCATCCTCTTGATGGTGGTGCTGTTTGCCGCTCCCCTCACCCAAGGGATCCCGATGGCGGTGCTGGCGGGGATCGCCTTTAAGGTGGGGGTGGATATCCTCGACTGGAGCTTCCTGAAGCGGGCCCACCGCCTCTCCCTCAAAGGGGCGGCCATCATGTACGGGGTGATGTTCATGACGGTGTTCGTGGATCTCATCGCTGCTGTGGGAGTGGGGGTGTTTGTGGCCAACTTGCTCACCATCCAGCGCTTGAGCGAGCTGCAGTCGGAAGAGGTGAAGGCCATTACCGATGCGGATGATGCGGTGGATCTCACGCCGCGGGAAAAGGAATTGCTGCGCCAGGGCCGCGGCCAGGTGCTGCTGTTTTACCTGAGCGGCCCGATGATCTTCGGGGTTTCCCAGGCCATTTCCCGCCAACACCAGGCGGTGGCTTCTTGTCTGGCTTTGGTGGTGGATCTGTCGGATGTGCCGATGCTGGGGGTTTCGGCGACACTCTCTCTGGAAAATGCCATTCGTGAGGCTCTGGATCGCGGCAAGCAGGTGTGGATTGTCGGGGCCAGGAGCCGGATCCGACAGCGCTTGGAAAGCCTACGTTTGCCCTTGCCGGCAGAGCGGTTTGTGGAGAGCCGGGAGGCCGCTTTGGCCGAGGCCGTCGCCCAGTTGGGCTTGGCGGCAGAACCCAGTCCCCTGGTTTGAGCCATCCGATGAGCCCAACAATAAAGCTGTAGACTTCGTTTGCCGGATCGGGGTCGGGCCTGAGTCTATGCAATGGAAAGGTCGGGTTGCCTACTTGGCAACCCTGCATCGCAAGGAGCAAGTGGTCGCCCCTCTCTTGTCCCAACACTTGGGGATCCGGGTGCAAGTGATACCTCTCGACACCGACCAACTGGGCACCTTCTCACGGGAGCGGCCCCGACCGGGGGATCCCATCCACACCCTACGCCTAAAGATTGAGAGAGCCCGCCAAGTTTGTCCTGCCCCCTTGCTTTTGGCCAGCGAGGGATCTTTCGGCCCCCACCCCCAGCTTCCCTGGATCCCTTGGAACCAGGAGTGGGTCATGCTCAAGGTTTTTGAACCTGACGCGGATCCCTTGGAGCTGGTGGGCTATGCAGAAAGCGTGCAAACCAATTTCAGCCACCGCTGGGTGCAGAGCTGGGCAGAAGCGCTCGACTTTGCCCGACAGGTGGGGTTCCCACAGCACGGCCTGATCGCCCTCGACCAGCCGGAAAACCCCCAACTTATCCACAAAGGGATCCAAGACGAAGCAACCCTAAAGCAGGTGGTGGAAGAGCTGCTGGCCCGCCAGGGAGGGCTGCACCTGGAAACCGATATGCGGGCCCTGTACAACCCAACCCGCCTGCAGGTGATTGCGGCAGCCACCCAAAACCTCATCGCCAAAGCCCAAAGCCTCTGCCCCGCCTGCGGCACTCCCGGCTACTGGCGCATCCGTGCGCTGCCTGGGCTGCCCTGCGGCCAGTGTGGTGCCCCCACCCCTGTAACCAAGGCGTGGGTGTATGGCTGTGCCCGCTGTTCCCACACCCACACCGAGCCTGTGGCAGAGACCTGGGCAGATCCGGCTCAGTGCGCCTTTTGTAACCCCTAGCTTCCCGGCGCCCGCTCCAACTTGCTCGATGTCTTCCAGGGCAAGGCTTGGGAAACTTCCCATCAAAAAAGGGATCCGCCGCAGCGGATCCCTCCGTTGTTGTTAACCTAGGCGGGAGAGCAAGGGATTAGAAGGTGAACACTGCCCGCAGAGCGCCCACACCAATGGTCGGGTCGTTGTCCCCTGGTCTGCCCCCATTGGGGTTGCTCACAAAGTAGGCGGCGGGCGTCAGGGTAATGTACTCGTTCACTGGGAAGCTGTAGTAGACATCCACAATGAAGGGCCGAGTATCCCAAACCCCGTCGTTGTCTGTAGTCACAATCGGCTGACCGAAGACTACGCCACCCTTGGCACCCTCAATGAAGAGATCCGGGAAGGCAAAACCAAGCAAGAACCCGTTGAAGTCTTCATCGCCCGGATCGATAGTGCCAGCCGGCACCACATTGGGCAGGTTATAGTCAACGTTGCCCGCCGTAAACCAGCCGGACAGGATAATGCGGGGGCTCAGCTCCCAGTTAGCAGCCACTGTAAAGGCATTGACCCGAGCCGAGGGGGTGACGTCATTCCGGCGCAGCGGACCGCGGAAAAGGCTGCTGCCGGTAGCCAGGAAACCGGGGCCGCGGCTAGCGTCCTGCAGATAGGTGGAAGCAAATTGCAAATACAGCTCCAGATTTTCCGTCGGCAGAAAGCCCAGCTCCACCGTGTGAGCGCTGTCGTTACCGGTCAAACCGCTGTCACCGAAACCTCTGCCCAAGGTCTGGCCGCCGCGGGTGCTGTAGGCGTAGGCCAGACGAAACTGGTCGCTGAGGCGATAGCGGAAGCCAAACAGCGTGCCACTGGGCACATCTCCCGTGGAGTTGGGGAGGTCGGCAAAGTCCGAGAGGGCATCGAAGGGGACGCTGTATTGCAGGACACTGGACACCCCCGTGCCCGTGATGCCAGCGTAGATGGTGGCAGCGCGGTTAAAGGCAGGGAACTGATAGACCAACTGGGCCAGTGTGAAGGTGCCACCACCCCCCCCTTGGAAGCCAACGCCCGGATCCCCTGCGAAGAAGGTGGTTACCGCATCGCGAGCCTGCAGACGAATGCGCAGACGGTCACGCCCAGCAAAGGAAGCGTCGAAGTTCAAGCGCACCCGGTAGGGCAGGGTCATGTTCGCCTGATCCTTCTCAGCCACCACCCTGTTGTTGACCACCCGGTCGTCGGTGAGGGCGCTGCCCAGGATAGCAGTGATCACCTGGGCATTGAGCTTGGTGACTGGGTTGAAGACCTTGCCCTTCAGGTCGTTGATATCAGCCTCTGCTGCCTCGACCCGTCCCCGCAGGGCCGCCAGCTCGGCGGCAAACTCCTCTTGCAGCCGCTGCAGTGTAGCCAAGTCCTCCTTGGAAACCTTGTCGGCCAGGCCGGCGGCAATCAGCTCGTTGATGCGATCCAAGCAGGCGTTCATCCCGGCGGCAAACTCAAAACGGGTCATAGCCCGGTTGCCGCGGAAGGTGCGGTCAGGGTAGCCAGCAATACAGCCGTAGCGCTCGACCAGCGATTGCAGTGCCTGGAATGCCCAGTCAGTAGGCTGAACATCGGAAAGCTCAGAGATCGAAGTGACAGGCCCTGTAGCTTGGGCATAGGCCACTCCAGGAGTCAAGACTGCCGCTGCACCCAGGGTGCCAGCCAGCAGCGTTTTCCAGGGATTCGCGTGTTTCGCGGGCATGTTTCTCTCCTTCTTCTTTGTCCTCACACCTGTCTTGGCTGTAGCAGTGTCTTCTAAAAGTAACAAGCTGTCTAACTCGTGAGCGAGCCTGACAATTGCGGACTTTAGAAGAACATAGTACAGCCCCAGTCGATGTCGTCTACCACTTTACACACTTTTTGAGCCAGACTCAATGCGAGACCCAACGGTGGTAGATGATCCAGGCTCCACATTCATTACTCTACCTCAGGGATCCAGCCCTGGCTAGCGGGTGTATCCCAAGCTGCCAGCCTGAATGGGGATGGGCGGTACCGGACTCGAACCAGTGACATCCTGCTTGTAAGGCAGGCGCTCTACCGCTGAGCTAACCGCCCCCTCGGCTCCCTGAGTCTAGCATTTCCTGAGAGACTATTTCCCCATGCCCAGGCTCTGCGCCTTCTGGTACACCTTGCCCTCGGTCAAAAGGGAAGGGGCGATGCAGATCTCCACCTGGTGCATTTCTTTGAGGTTGGCGGCACCCAGGGTGGCCATGCTGGTGCGCAGAGCGCCCCAGAGGTTGTGGGTGCCATCATCCAGGCGGGCAGGGCCGCACAAGATCTCTTCCAGGGTGCCGGTGGATCCCACCCGAATGCGGGTGCCGCGGGGCAAAACAGGGCTGGGGGTGGCCATGCCCCAGTGAAAGCCGCGACCGGGCGCCTCCTGAGCGCGGGCCAAGGGGGATCCGATCATCACAGCATCGGCCCCACAGGCAATGGCCTTGCAGATATCGCCGCCGGTCACCAGGCCGCCGTCGGCAATGATGGGAACGTAGGTGCCGGTTTCGGCCAAGAACTGGTCGCGGGCGGCAGCGCAGTCGGCAATGGCGGTAGCCTGGGGCACCCCTACTCCTAGCACGCCGCGGGAGGTGCAGGCAGCACCGGGGCCAATACCCACCAGCACTCCAGCCGCTCCGGCCTGCATCAGCTCCAGGGCGACGTCATAGGTGACGCAGTTGCCCAGCACCACGGGAATGGGCATGGAGCGGCAGAAGGCGGCCAGATCCAGCTTTTGCATGCCCTCAGGCACTTTGTGATGGACGGAAACCACGGTGGCCTGGACGAAAAACAGATCCCCGCCTGCTTCCGCCACTAGGGGGCCGTATTGGGTAGCATGGGCGGGCACACAGCTAGCGGCGGCAATGGCGCCGGCGGCTTTGATCTGGCGGATGCGCTCTTGAATGAGCTCCGGCTTGACGGGTTCACTATAAAGGCGCTGCATCAGGGGGACGAACTCGTCTTTGCCGACCGCAGCAATCTGATCCAGCACCTCGTCGGGATCCGCGTAGCGGGTTTGGATCCCGTCCAGGTTCAGCACGCCCATCGCCCCCAGCTTGGAGAGCAAAATCGCCATCTTGACATCCACCACGCCGTCCATGGCGCTGGCAATGATGGGGATGGGCCGTTGGATCCCTCCCAAGGTGAAGTGGGTGTCCACCAAACTGGGATCCAGAGTTCGCCTGCCCGGCACCAGAGCAATCTCATCCAGCCCGTAAGCGCGTCTTGCCTGCCGGTTGCGGCCCAGTTGTACGTTCATTTGTTTCCCTTCCCTTTGACAGCAGGATCCCCTTCTCTTAATCATGCCGCCAAGAGGTGATTCGAGGCTAGCAAGAGCCCAGTTTTCCCTCCGGTTGAGCTGAATCCGCGGGAAGCCCCGCAGTGTATGGGTGAATTGTGTTGACTCAAGAGCCAATCCGTGTCGGGATGAAAGCCGTTCGTGCTGCAATTGAGAAGAACCAGTTCAATCTCTGGAGAGTTTCCCGCCGTGGGTTGCACGGTGGCAGCACGCTGAGACCTCTGTACCAACAAGTCGGTGAAGCGTAAAGCGCGTACTCTATCTATTCGCGCAGCGTGGCGTAAGCCATGGTGTGTTGACTCAACGAAGATAAGGGTCGGGAGGCGTTGGCAATGACGGGGGTAGGGGTGTGAAGATGTGCCCTTCTTGCAGACTTCCGAAGCTGTGGCAGCGCTGGGATCCCCAGCGAAAGCCGTAGAGGGCGATGTAGGCGCACATCAAGGCATCGACTTGGTCTTCATAGTTTTTGAGTTGGCGGCCCCTGAGGGATCCCACTTCCACTTGGAGCAGGGGCTCGTGGCCGCGCAGGGCAGGGTCGGCGCTGGCCAAGGCCCGCAGATGTTGCTGGTACAGCCGCCACGCCTGTTCTCGTTGCAGCCAGGTGCGGCGGGGACGCGCCTTGTAGGAGAGGCTGCGGCTGAGGCCAAACAGGCTCACCATGGCGCTGTGGGGGAAGACTTCGGTGATCTGGCGGGCGAGGGATCCCTGCTCGATGCTGGCCTGCTCGCGAAAGCCATAACGCGAGAGGGCGTACACCAGAGCTTCCCCTCGCACTTGGCCGTTTTTTTCCAGGAGCCGGCGGTTGGCCGGGTGGGCGCCGGCGGCATAGGCGCGAAATACTCGGTTCAACTCGGCTTCGGCCCGCCGCTGGCCGCTGAGGTTGGGGACGCGCAAGGGAGCATCCACCGCCACCAGGCAGGGATCCCCTCCGGCTTGGGCTTGGATGTAGTCCACAATTTCCGGGTCGGTTTGCAGGATGCGGCTGTCCAGCAGGCGGCCCGTCAAGGCTTGGGCGTCAGGATTTTCGATCTCGACGTGCAACGTCGCCACCCCGGAGGGGTTGCGGCTTGACCAGGCCAAGTCTAGACCAATGCAGATCAACCGAGCCACACTGCCTTCCCCGGACGTTTGACCGAGGACTCACCCCCAGCCCCTCTCCCAGAGGTGCCCTCACCCCCAGCCCCTCTCCCAGAGGGAGAGGGGAGTAGGGTTCCCTCGCTGTTCGACTGCCAGTAACGCCCTCGCACTGCCTCTATCCAATTTGGAACCGTCCTCTAACATCCACCTCAAAACCTAAGAAGGGATCCCGCTGAGGGGGATCCCGAAAGATCTATTCAAGGCAGTTGACTACAGACTGGCGAGGTAACAAGGTTTCTGCAGCAAGCGAGAACCCGTCTTGCCCTCACCGAACGATTAGTAGTCGTAGTCATTCATGCCGCTGCTGCTGCCTGCCGGCGTGTTGGTTTTGGGCTCCGGCTTGTCCACCACAATCGCTTCGGTGGTGAGCACCATGCTGGCAATCGAGGCGGCGTTTTGCAGGGCAGAGCGAGTGACTTTGGCCGGGTCAACGATGCCCGCTTCAAACATATCCACATAGGCGTCGTTCTGGGCGTCGTAACCCACCGTGAAGGGTTTCTCTTTCACCCGCTCCAGCACGATCGAGCCGTTCTGGCCGGCGTTCTCGGCAATGCGGCGCAGCGGAGCGCCCAGAGCGCGGGCAACCAGCATGGCCCCCACCAGCTCATCGCCAGACAGGTTGGCCTGCGCCCACTCGGTGACCACCGGCATCAGGTGCGCCAAGGTGGTACCGCCGCCGGGGACGATCCCTTCTTCCACCGCCGCCTTGGTGGCGTTGATGGCGTCCTCCAGGCGCAGCTTGCGATCCTTCATCTCGGTTTCGGTAGCCGCGCCTACTTTGATCACCGCCACACCGCCGGAGAGCTTGGCCAGACGCTCTTGCAGTTTTTCCTTGTCGTAGGTGGAGTCAGTTTCCTCAATTTGGCGACGGATTTGCTCGCAGCGGGCTTTGACAGCCGCTTCGTTGCCTTCCGCCACGATGGTGGTGTGGTCTTTGGTTACTGTGACGCGACGGGCCGAGCCGAAGGAGTCGAGACGGGCGTTCTCCAGCTTCAGGCCGCGTTCTTCGCTGATGACCTCACCGCCAGTCAGGATGGCGATGTCTTCCAGCATGGCCTTGCGGCGATCCCCAAAGCCAGGCGCTTTCACCGCTACCACGCTCAGCACGCCCCGCAGCTTGTTCACCACCAGGGTGGCCAGGGCTTCTTTCTCGATGTCTTCGGCGATGATCAGCAGCGGACGACCGGCGCGGGCCACTTGCTCCAGAACCGGCACCAGGTCTTGTACCAGGGTGATTTTCTTATCGGTAATCAGGATGTAGGGGTTTTCCAGAACCGCCTCCATCCGCTCCGTGTCGGTGACGAAGTAGGGGGAAATGTAGCCTTTGTCAAAGCGCATCCCCTCCGTCACTTCCAGCTCCGTGGTCATGGACTTGCCTTCTTCCAGGGAGATGACCCCTTCGCGGCCCACTTTGTCCATGGCCTCGGCGATCATGCGGCCCACTTCCTCATCGTTGCCGGCGGAAATGGCCGCCACCTGGGCAATGGCTTTGGAGTCTTCCACCGGGCGGGCATGTTCGGCGATCTTGTCCACCAGGAACTTCACCGCCTTGTCAATGCCGCGCTTAAGGGCAATCGGGTTGGCGCCGGCGGCTACGTTTTTCAGCCCTTCTTTGACCATGGCATGGGCCAGGACGGTGGCGGTGGTGGTGCCGTCACCAGCCGTGTCGTTGGTCTTGGAAGCCGCCTGACGAATCAAGGAGACGCCAGTGTTTTCAATATGGTCTTCCAGCTCAATTTCTTTGGCGATGGTCACCCCATCGTTAACAATTTGGGGTGCGCCAAATTTTTTCTCCAGCACAACATTGCGTCCTTTGGGGCCAAGGGTAACGGCTACGGCTTCTGCCAAAATATCCATGCCGTGTTCAAGGGCGCGACGGGCTTCTTCGCTAAAAATGATTGACTTGGCCATACTCAACCTCTCAAACGTAAATGGACTAAGGGCGATGTAGAGGATCGATCGCTGAAGGACTGAAAATTACTGAACGATTGCGAGAATATCCCGCTCAGCCAGCAGCACGTACTCATCGCTGCCCAGCTTCACTTCTGTGCCGGCGTACTTGGAGTAGAGCACTCTGTCGCCAGCTTTCAGTTCCATCGGGATCAATTTGCCCTCGTCATTGCGCTTGCCAGGCCCAACTGCGACCACTTCCCCCACTTGGGGTTTTTCTTTGGCGGTATCGGGCAAAAAGATGCCACCCGCCGTTTTTTCGTCCTGCTGGGCAATCTTGACCAGCACGCGGTCGCCTAGCGGCTTCAGCGTAGAGACGTTGAGAGTTACTGCAGCCATGACAAATATCCTCCGTAAGGCCTAAAACGCGAGGCTGAAGGGTTGTATCGAGCGCAAACCTAAGCTTCCGTAGTCGAGGTTTTAGCACTCTCGGCTTACGAGTGCTAGTCTATCAGTCGACTTTCCAGCCTGACAATAGCCCCTTTTGGCGGGATCCCCCTTTTTGCCGGGTACGGTTGGGTGCGGATCTCTCTACTTCTAGGCCTGTTGTGGGATCATGGCATGAGGTGGGCTGAACAAGCAGGTGCGGATCCCGTTGTTTCAAGTGGATGCCTTTACGGCCGTGCCTTTTAGGGGCAATCCGGCAGCGGTGTGTTTGCCGCCTCAGGAGCTGCCGGCAGCTTTGATGCAAGCGATTGCGGCGGAGAACAACTTGTCGGAGACGGCTTTTTTACTCCTCCAGGGATCCCTGGGCGATGTTCCCCTCTACGGGCTGCGCTGGTTTACTCCCACCACCGAGGTAGAACTCTGTGGGCATGCCACCTTGGCCGGTGCCTATGTGCTCTTGACCGAGATTCACCCAAAAGCTCAGGAGGTGGCCTTTTCCACCCGCAGTGGCCGGCTGCAGGTGCGGCGGCAGGGGGAGCGGCTGGCGATGGATTTTCCCGCCCAGTTCCCGGAACCCTGGCCAGAAGGCCGGGAGCAAGTGGCCGCGGCTCTGGGGATCCCACTTGTAGAGCTGTACCGCGGCAGCATGGGGGTAGCGGTGCTGGCTTCGGCACAACAGGTGCAGCAGGTGCAGCCGGAGTTGGATCGGGTTCAGACGCTGCCTGTCTCGGGGTTGATCGTCACCGCCTCTGGGGCAGAGGGGGAAGGAGAGCCGGATTTTGTCTGTCGTGTTTTTGCCCCCCAGTTGGGGATCCCGGAGGATCCCGTAACTGGCTCTGCCCAATGTCTGTTGGTGCCCTATTGGTCAGAGCGCCTAGGCCGAACTGAGCTCAGGGTGCGGCAGCTCTCGGCGCGGGGAGGCGAGCTCTGGTGCCGCCATCGCGGCCCGCGGGTGGAGATTGCTGGACAAGCCGTGCTGGTAATGGCGGGAGAGTTGCGGATTCCCTAGAAAAAAACACCCCGGCTGATTCCGGGGTGCTGGAAAAGTACTGGAACAGTTGGGCTAGCCCAAAAGTTCTGCCGCTTGAATGAGCTCCACTTGCTTTTTCTTGAGCACCAGCAGAAGCTGCGTGATAGCCACCGCTGCTAGGAAGGCCACCAGCCATTTCACCCGATCCGGGCTCTGCAGCACCAGATCCCGCTCTACTTGGCCAAAGCCACCTACGTTGGGGTTGTTGGTAACCGGATCCCCTTCTTTGACGCTATCGCCAATGTTAACCACCAACTCCGGCCCTGGCGGCACCACGAGGTGCTTCAGTCCGCCTTCGGTCTCGAAGCTGAGTACCCGCGTGCCTGGCAACTCGTATTCGGGCGGCACCAGGGCGGCCAGCTCAGCCGGCAGGTCGCTGAGGTCGGATTCGACGGTGGCAATGCTGGCTAGGCGGCCAGTGGCGGGAGCGCGGAAGACGTTGTTGTTGCTGAGGCTGCCATCGGGGTTGATCTGGCCACGACCGCGGTTGGCACCGATGTAGACCCGATATTTCATGAAAGCCACGGCGGGATCCTGCGCCGGGTCAGGAGCCACCACTGGGAAGACAATTTCCTGGTGCTGCTCGCCAGGCAAGGGCCCCACCAGAAGGATGTTGGGCTTCTCGTCGCTGTAGGGGGTGATGTAGGTCTCAGCCGTTTCCTGCCGCTGCTCCTCCGTCATCTCCTCCTCAGTGGCCAGGCGGAAGCCTTCCGGCAACACCACCACGGCACCCACATTCAGCCCGCCCTTGCTGCCATCCGCCAACACCTGCTGCTTGCTCAAGTCATAGGGGATCCCGACTTTGATGGTGAACACCTGGCCCGGGGTAACCGCCTGCGGCACTTCGGCACGGGTGGGCATGGCGTTCAGGTGGCAGTTGGCGCAGACAATTTTCCCCGTGGCCTCGCGGGGATTGTCGTAGGCCATCTGGGCATAGTACGGATAGGCTGCTGCCGGACGGGATCCCATCCCCAGCAACAGCAGCAGCGCACACAAGGCCAAGTAAATTCGCTTCATAAGTTCAGCTCAGAATCTCAATCAAAATTCTCGCAAGCCCTTGGGGTCAATCTCCTCAAAGCTGACAACTCATGCTCTAGCCAGGACTAGCGCAGCAACTTCTCTGGGCTTTTCCCCCACTTCTGAGCCGGCGGTAGCCCGTTACAGACTTAGACCACAAGTGTCTCTCCGGAGCCTATTCTGGTGCTTCAGGTCTCACGGAAATCGGGGCCCTGCCAGGGGCTGAAGCGAACGTTGTCGCCGTCCACTGTGGCGCTCACCAGCTCCAGGGAGCGGGGAGCCGGCCCCCGGATCACCTTGCCGTTAGCCGCGTACTGGGATCCGTGGCAGGGGCACTTGAACAAGTTTTCCCCCACGTTCCAGGGCACCACACAGCCGAGGTGGGTGCAAACCGCGTTGAGGCCGTAGTTGGCCACCGCCCCGTTGTCGATCACGATATAGGTGGGATCCCCTTTCAAGCCTTGGGCCAGCACCCGATCCGTGGCTGCGTGGGTAGCCAGCAGCTCACTGACGCTAATCGGCCTGCCGAGGGCATCCTGAGCTATCAGCCCCTCACCTGACCCACCGGAAGAGGGGGGAATGAAATACTTCACCACCGGGTAGAGGGTGCCCACCACCACCACCCCCACCGAGCCGCTGAGGAGGGCATTCAGAAAAACCCGCCGGCTCATGGGGGGCGCCTCGAAGTTGCTAACCGCTTCCGTCATAATGGCCAGTACAAACCTGAGAAGTTTTAATGTTCGTTGACAAACGACATCATCCTAACCGAGCCCCTTGGCTAATATCATTAAGAAATGCAAAGCTAAAGGAAGTGCAAGGCAAGAGGCGGCGGTTTTTCTTCTCCGGCCCAGCTCAGTCCAAACCCGATCCAAGCCAGCCTATGACGGGATCCGACTTTCAAGCTTTGCTGCGGGAGAAGTGGGGCTATTCCTACGACGTGCAACTGCGCCGCATGGGGGACAGGGTGGTTCTGTTGGTGATGTGGCGTTATCTGGAGCAGCCCTCTTTCCCTTTGAGTGAGGCCGAGTATCTGGCTCGCCTGGAGTCTGTCATGGCCCATTTGCAGGCGTGGGGCCTGTGGGAAGCGGTGCAGCGAGAAATTGAGGCTACCCGTCAGAAACCCCGCATCGGCAAGGCGGTGGCCATTCCTTTGGATTTGCAAGGGGTGGGAGAACGCGCCTCCGAGTGGCTGCTGTAGTCTTCCTCGCCCCCGGCTCTTCCCTAAAGGGTAGCCACGGACAGTTTCGCCTCTATCGACGAAAACTCCAACAATCGGCTGGCTATCCAACTTCCACCAGGCCGGCCTGCAGAGCCTGCAAAAACTGGCGGGCGGTGCGACCGGAAAAGCCATTTTGCTGTTGCGCCCAGAGGAGGGCTTGGCGGCGCAAAGCTTCCCCAGAAGAGTCGAGGCCCAGTCGGCGGGCTAGGTGTTCTACGGTGGCCAGGTAGTCGGTTTGGCCGAAGGGGGCAAAGGTGAGAGTGAGGCCGAAGCGATCCCGCAGCGACAGCTTTTCCTGAACTGTATCCCAGGCGTGGATCTCGGGGTCTTGGGGGCTAGGCCGGTCGGCGAAGAACTCGCGGATGAGGTGGCGGCGGTTGCTGGTGGCATAGAGGCGCACATGGGGCGGCGGTGGGATGAGATCCCCTTCCAGAAGCACTTTGAGCTGCTTAAACTCGGTCTCGTCGGCCTCAAAGGAGAGATCGTCCACAAAGAGGACAAAGGGCAGCGCCTGCTGTCCCAGCTCTGCCAAGATCTGCGGCAGTTGAGCCAAATCCGCTCGTCGCAGCTCCAAAAGGCGCAGCCCCTGGGGGCCGTAGCGCCGCAACAACGCCTTCACGAGGGAAGACTTGCCGGTGCCCCGCGCCCCGTAAAGCAGCACATGCAACGCCGGATCCCCCCGCAGGAGGGCTTCGGTGTTAGCGGCCAACTGCCGTTTCTGCCGTTCGTAGCCGTAGATCTCCTCCCAGTCGGGCAGATCGGGAGTGGGGATCCCTTCTAGCCCTGCCGGCCCCCAGCGAAACGCCCAATAGCGACCACAGAGCCCCACTCCCCCTTGGCGGTAGTGGGCAATTAAGGCCTCCAGGCTCTGGCCCCAATCGGCAAAAGGGCGGGGATCCCAGCCAGAACTGCTGGGGTTTTCATCCGGCCAGGGGATCCCCAAGCCCAGCGCCTGCATCTGCTCAGCAATGGTCTCCTGGCTATCGGCCAGGATCTGCAGGCAGCGGAGATCGTGGCGGGCCGCTTGCAAAAGGGGGGCCGGGATCCCTTGGGGTTGCAGCGCCGCCCGCGAGAAGGGGTTATCGGCCCAGCGGATTTCCTGGATGAGCCACTCCCGCCAGCTCAAGCCCTGCCGGGCCAAAAGCTCAAACCAGCGCCCGTAGGCCCTCCAGCAGGGCAGGGGATCCCCGCTCATCAACTGCTGGATGAGCTCCTGCCAGGCCAGGGCCAGGGGATGGGCGCAGATTTCCCGAAACACCAGCAGCTTAGCCGCCGCTTCCGCCGCTTCTTCTAAGGGAGTCATCGCTCTAGGTACGGCTCTTAGCATTGTCTACTCTCCCAGAGGGAGAGGGGCCGGCGTTGGGTTAGCGAGCATTGTCCCGCCGGCCTAGCTCATAGAGGCCACCGCCAACACAGGCAATAAGGCCCCAGGAGACGGCCCAGCTTTTGCCCAACGAGATCTCGGTGAAAGCCACCACCACCGCTGCTGCCAACAGGAAAGGGATGACGCTGAGCAAAGAGGCCAGAGCCCCACTGGGATCCCAGGACAACTGCTTTTCCCAACCCTCCTGCAGGCGGCGGTGCAGCGGCGACAACCCCCACATCAACCCCAGGCTCCAGAGGGCTGTGGCCGCCCACAACGAAGGGCGGATCGCCTCCAGTCCCCCAAATTCAACCCCCATAGCCTCCATGGCCAGCTCCCAACCCTGCCTTTCTAGGCTAGCGGGATTGGGCCCAGTCGGTGGCAGTAATGGTGGTGCCAGGAAATTGAATGGGATTGCCCAAGCTCTGGATCTGGGCTTGGAGAGCGGGCAATAGCTGCAAGTCCAGCAGCGGCTCCCGCAGGATCTCCGCCGGGATCAGATCCCGCTCCAGGGCAAAGTGAGCCGTGTGACCCGCTGCCGTGCCAATGGCCCATTCCACAGGATGCACCCGGTAAGAGGCGCTGGCAATGCGGCTGGTGGCGATGTTCTTGCTGCCGGCCAAGAGGTTGTCGATGCGCTGGGGGATCAGGGCCCGCAGCGGGATCTGGTAGGGGTAGCTAGGGGCCTGGGCATCTTGGTTGTGGCTGGGGGGCAGCGAAAAATCGGGCAGCAGGCACTCGTGAAAATCAATAGGGTACTGCCCCACCCCCACCGAATCGTAGAAGATGAAGGGGCGCCCGCGGTTTAGCTCCGATTCCCGCGTGGTGATATCCGACTCGTAGATGGTGAACCCCTCCGGGTAGGCAAGGCTGGGTCGCCCAACGATGCGCCGCGACTCGCGGATGTAGGGGTACTTGGAGAGGCCGCTGGCAGTTCCCAGGGGGCTAGCGGGCCCTTTGAGGTAGCGGTAGCGCAGGTAAAAGTCCTTTTGAAAGTCAGGATCCGCCTGCTGCAGGAGAAAATCTGTCCGCCCCGCCACCAGCCAGTAGAAGAAGCCTTTAGCATGTTGCTCAGCCCGCCGCAGCGCCTCTACCCGCAAGCCCCCCATCCAGCCGCCGGGATCCAGTTGCCCTGAGGCTTGCAGTTGCTCGTGGGTGAGGATGAGGTTGATCTCCGGCCCGGTGATGCGCCAGTCGTTGCCCCAGGTCCAGTTCTGCAGGGATTGATCCCCCACCCGGATGGCCTCTTCCCCAAAGCCAAATACCTGTCCCCGGATGCGGCGGTAGGTGAAGACCAGAGCAAAGTTAAAGCGCGGCTGTTCAAAGCTGTAGTAGGGGCCGTGCAGCGGGTCGTTGTAGAACTCCGGCTTGATGGGCACCTGCGGCACAGCGGAGCGCTCGATAACAAAGGTGTAGGTAAACCCCTGGGTGCAGTAGGGATCCCTGTAGGGCTTGGAGCTGGGCTCCCAGCGGCTTTTCCCATCCGTGCCAAGGCGGTAGGGCACCCGCGCCAGGGGCAACAGCTCGCCGGTTTCGGTAGCATCGATTACTACCCAAGGTAAAGTTTTGCCCTGCCGCTGCGGCGGCGGCTCAAAGCGCAGGATCTCTTTGTCCCAGTCTGCGGTGGGCTCTAGGCGGTAAAAATCCAGCAAGTAGGTGGAGAGATCCCCCCGATTCTCTGGCTGGACGCCGGCGTGTTTGGGAATATTGCGGATGGCCTGCACACTGCGGACTTGGTAATTCTCAATCTCCACGTCCTTGACCACCGTCTCGGTAAACAGCCGCAACTGTCCCGACTGCAGGTAGGGATCCAACATCTCTCGGATGACCTGGTGGCCCACCTGGGGTGAGAAGCAGAGCACGCTCACCCAGCACTTGCCGGGGTTGGGATCACCGCCGTACTTTTCCCGCACCCGGCGGCGAAACTCTCTATAGCCCTGGGGAAAGATCTCGTTTTCCCGCTGCAAGGGCCGCTCATCCAAAGCCGAGACCCCCTGGGCGCTCACCTGGCCGCCAATCCAGTCGGTCATTTCGGTCATGCACACCTGTCGCCCCAAGCGCAGGGCATCGTAGGCCGCCGCCACCCCCCCCAGCCCGCCCCCGGCGATGAGGATCTCGCAAGGGATGCGGGTTTCCGGCAGAGGCTGGGCCAGAGCCGCCCCGGCGACCAAGATCCCGGCCCCCAGGGCACCGCAGCCCCATCCCTTTAGCTTCATCCCTGCCCCGTAACTCGGCCTGCCGGACTTTCCGGCAACTTTTATCATGGGGGAAAGCGCTGCAACTGC